>JBDLQQ010000304.1:0-4700 GCA_039800465.1 Verrucomicrobiota bacterium | reverse complement strand
CCAGGACCAGGGATCGATCCGTGTCGAAATACACGCGCAGTTGCGAGGCCGCGTCGCTGCCCAGCCCGAGGACCGTCTGGGACTGCGACGCGGTGTCCGGGTTGACCCGGGCCCAGAATTCCACGGTGAAGGTCCCGCCCGGCGCAAGACGGCTGGGGACGGACGTGCTGTCGGCCCGGAGATGATCCCCGTCACCCGCCAGTTGCAGGAACCGTTCCGGGGATCCCGGGGCGTTCTCCAGCACGTAGCCCTTCGCATTCAAGCGCGCCCCATTGGCATTCTGGGGGTCGTTGTTGATGGAGGAATAGACCACCGAATCGAACCCGGCTCCCCGGTCCACGAAACTCCGTCCCAACTCATCCTGATGGGTGGCGTCGGTGATGTCCGAGGGCGACAGGCCGGAGATCGACTCGGTGCCGGTGTGGACCTCGGCCAGGTAGGTCAGCCGGTGCTTCCAGGTGACGGTAGACCCCGCGGTGAAGGTGACCGTCGCGCTGACGTTCTCGGAATACTGGCCGTTGAGGTCGAACCCGATCGGCTCCGCCTGGTAGAAGGCCTTGTCCTCCTCGCCATCGGGCAACTGGCGCCCGAACTGGTCCAGCAGGATGACCTTTGGCGCCTGCACCACCACGGGTGCGGCCTTGACCCAGGTGGACCCCAGGTTGGGCTGGAAGCGCAGGTCGCCGGTCCCGTACTCCGAGGCAGCGGTCACCTGGACCAGCGAGTCGCCCGTGATCTCCAGGTTCTTAAAGTAGTGGAGGGAGTGGGCGAGACCCGTCCGGGCCCCGATGGCGATGCTCCAGTCCATCGGAGCTGAATAGGTCTTGGGCAGCGGCACCGATGTGAGGATCTGGTGCCCCGCCCACCAGACATTGGCGACGGAGCCCGTGTCCCCCGGAACGATCTCCACCACCACGTGCACGAAGTTCTGGCCGGTGTTTAAGGAATAGGGGACCACGGGCCAGACCGGGAGGTGGCTCGTGGCGCGCCCCTGGAACGTCACGCCCGACAGGACCTTGCCGTCATAGACGACCTCAACCGCGGGGGCCGAGTCGGTGTTCCCGTTGTCATAGGTGTCGAAGGTCACGGCGAATCCTGTTTTCACGCCATCCTCCCCCACCGCCGCATGGGAGATGGCGGGACCGAAATTGAAGCTGAAGCCGTCGGCGATCGACGGATCCGATCCGTAGATCCGCACATCGAACTCCGCCCGCAGCCTCGTGATCCGCTGCTGCTTCGGAAGGGTCTCCAAGATGATCGTTCCCTCCTGATACTGTCCGTCCTCCGTCAACGCGAGGACCCCATTCCTCAGTCCCGGCGTGCCATTCGCGCCCCCGTTGAAGAGGAAGACGCCCGCGGGCAGCGGATCGCTGGTGGTGAAGGGATAGCTCAGGCGAAACTGGGCGTGGACGGCGGTCGGGCCGACCCAGCTCAGGAGCAACGCCACGATCGCGCCGAGTGTCGACGACCTGGAGAGGAGGGGGATTCGCATGGGAGGGTTCGAAAAGGGGTGGGATCAGCGCAACGTGGGGACCAGACTGACGCGTTGGAGCGAGATTCTGCCTCGGGACACCAGCGGGGCGGTCGCCAACCCGCGGGTTACTTCCTCGTAGGCCCCCTCCAGTCGACCCGAGCCCGACTGGTAGGTGCCGTCCAATTGGACCGTGATGGACCGGCTCAGGTCATATCCCGCGCCGTGCTGCGGGTGGTAGGCGTGTCGGAACGGGTTGGTCCGGTGGAAGGCATCGAGCCGCAACGGGCTGTTGGTCGACGTGCCAATCCGGTTGGCCGGGCCAAAGGTGCCCTCCAACGGCCAGGAAAGATGATACGCCTCCGTCAGGCTCGGAGGACGGGTGGACTGGGCGGCCAGATAGGTGCAGACGTCGGCATCGGTCACCGCCCCCACCGCCACGGGCGGCTGCACGGAGTTGGCGACCCCCTGCAGGAAGGTGGCGGACTGGGCGTTGGTGCCGTTGTTGCGGGGCATGTCGAAGGTCGCCGTCTCGTATCGGACCCCCACCTTCTTCCCCCCCCGCTCCACGATTCCCTCGTAGAAGGGGATCTGCGACTCGTCGAGGACCAGCACCTCCTCCGCCGGTACCGACGGGTCGGCGCTCTTGGTCTGCATCCGCATCACCTTCGACAACAGCACCGGGGTGCCATTCGTGTTCACATGGATCAGCACCCGGAGGGCGGCCAACGACCGGGTCGGCCGCACCGGCCGGTTCGTCTCGGTCAGGCTCGTCACCGACTGGATCCGCACCTCACCCATCCACAACCCCGCGAAGCCGGGGGCGTCGCCCACCGGCTTGTTGGCGGGATAGAGATCCGGGTTCACCGCCAAGACCGGCAGGTAGTAGCCGACGGTTCCCTGCCCCAGCGAGACCTCGATCCGGTAGAGCCGCTCCCGGTAGATCTCCCCCTGGGTCCAATTCCGATCCACTCCCAGCGTGAACGTCTGGCTGGCGCCCGGCGCCAGGGTGGCGAGGGAGGCGTTGGCGATCGGCCCGTTGCCATCCGTCTGCCACGCCAGCTGGTCGGGGACCCGGACCACGCGGAACAGACGGAGATCCTGGTCCGACGCCGCACCGAGGTCCTTGAGCGTGACCGCGTGGGAGGCATTGCCGGGACGCTCGAGGCTGGAGGTGGTGAGCTCCTGGGTGCTCAACCGCAGCGGAACCGCCGACCCCGACGGGTTGGGTACCGGGACCGTCGGAGGACTGGCCCCGAAATCCATCACCCCCAGCTGGGCGCCTGCGAAGTCCACCGCCACCGGACCGCCGTACCGCGCACGCGACCCGGTCAACGGGATCGAGATCCAGTAGGCGCGTCCCGTCTCCACCGCCTCGTCCGACCCGATGCCTTCCCAGTGCCCGGTCTGGGGGTTCAGGCGCTGGATCGGGGAGCCAGCCGGGGTCGGCGCCGCCGAGAACCCGGCGGCCCCGAGCAGCGAAAGGAAGGTCGGATTGTCCCGGACACTGAATCCCAAAAGGGTGTAGCCCCCGGGATTCCAGGTGGGACGGTGGAAATCCACCTTCCCCGTGATGCCAAGCCCCCCTGACACGGGCGCACCATCCGTCGACGTCCCAGAACTGGAGACCACATGGACCAGATAGGCGGCATTGCCCCGCACGAGGATGGATCGGGGCTCGCCCGACGGGGGATTCCGGGACCAGACGATCCATCCGGCCTGATTGTAGAGCCTGGACGGGTCGGTCGAGAACTCCTCGGTGCCCAAGGCACTGCTCTCGACCGCGACCAGGTCGATCGTGAACGGGCTGCCCTCGGGGGGGGTGAAGACCCGGTCCGCCGTCAACAAGTTGCCATTCGTACCGCGGGGTTCGACCTCCAACCAAACTGCGTTCCATCCGTAGCTGAGGTTCAGGGTCTGGGTCTGGTCGACGGCCCACCCGGGATGCGTCGACCACCAAGCCATCGCGCCCATCACGATCCACTGGAGGACGCGCCCCCTGCGGGATGACCCGACACCGGCGGTGCCAGCATGGTCTTTCGGGGAGGCAAGGGTGCCGCGGACGAGGAGGGCAAGGACTTCCCGGAACATATCCCGTGAGTCTATCTCCCATCCCCTTCCAGAGAAAGCGGGGCATCGGGCTATTCCCGGATAGCCTGCGCCGAGGGGGACCCACGGACGGCGGCCGTATCCGGGGGTGGAGATCTCCTGCCTAGGCTTCCGGGGTGTACCCCGAATTCGAGCCCGACCGTCGGAGGTATCCCAGCCGCACCGCGGATCGGATGGCCTCCTCCCGGTTGTCCGCATGCAGCTTGGCGTAGATGTTCTTCACGTGGTTGTGGACGGTGTGCGGACTGATCCCCAGCCGATCCCCCACCTCCTTGTAGAGCATCCCGTCGGCGACCCGCCTCAGGATCTCCAGCTCGCGCGACGACAGCCGATCGGAAACAACCATCGGCGAGCTGGCCCCATGGAACTGGTCGATGAGGAACCGGGCCACGGCCGGGCTCAACGGGGACTCCCCACGGCTGGCTGCCCGGAGCCCCTCCAGGAGTTCCCCCATCCCCTGCCCCTTGACGAGATACCCGCGGGCCCCACCCCGCAACGCGGCGAAGAGACTCTCCCGATCGTCGTGGATCGTGTGGACCACGCTGACGACCCGGGGCTCCAGCACCGCCACCGCGGCGATCAACCCGATCCCCGACTCGGCCCCGAGGTCGAGATCCGCCAACACCAGGTCCACCCGCGAGAAGTCCACGCTCCGAAGCGCCTCGGAGACCGAGGCCGAATGCCCCACCCACTCGAAATCCGCCGCCCGTCGGATCGACGGCTCGAGATGAGCCACCAGGCGCGGATCATCCTCCAGGACAAACAATCGGATCATGCGACACCTCCCCGTGACGGTGTCGGGACCGTGGCCAGAGCCACCGGAAGCGGCAGGATGAACCGCACGGACGTGCCGGTCCCGGGTCGACTGACGATCCGGCAACGTCCCCCCATCTCCTCGATGCGACGGTGCATGTTGCCGAGGCCACGGCCACGGCCGGGCGCCGTCGAGGACACAAACCCGCGACCGTCGTCGCGGATGAGGATGCCGAGTCCCTGGGATCGGAAGGTGATGTGGGCCGAGATCCGGGACGCGTGCGCATGGCGGGCTGCGTTGTTCAGCGCCTCCTTGACCGCCCGCTGGAGCGACAGCAGGGCCGGCGCGTCCTCGGACGGCTCGGAC
>JBDLQQ010000303.1:0-3637 GCA_039800465.1 Verrucomicrobiota bacterium | reverse complement strand
ACAGGGAATTGCAGGTGATGACCCGCTCCTCCGCCCCTGGCAGAGCGTGCATGTAGGTGTGCTGATGCGGGGCATAGACGATGTGCTCGTAGGGCTCGTCCATGATCACGAACGCGTCGTGACGCTCGGCCAGGGCGAGGATCTCGGACAGCTCCTCGCGGGTGAAGACGCGGCCGGTCGGGTTCGAGGGGTTGCACACCACGATGGCCTTGGGCCGCTGCTCGAAGGCCCGGGAGAGTTCCTGCGGGTCGTAGCGGAAGTCCGGCGCACGCAGCGGCACGTAGATCGGCTGGGCGCCCGACAGGATCGCGTCGGCCGCGTAGTTCTCATAGAACGGCGAGAAGACGATGACGCGGTCGCCGGGATTACAGGCCGTCATCATGGCGACCATCATCGCCTCGGTGCTGCCACAGGTGACGACGAGGTTCTGCTCGGGGTCGACCGGTGCGCCGCTGAAGCGGTGGATCTTTCGGGCGAGCGCCTCCCGGAACCGGGGTGCGCCCCAGGTGATGGCATACTGGTGGTGCGGTCCCCGGAGCGCCCGTTCGAGGGCCTGGAGGACGGGTTCGGGCGGGCCGAAGTCGGGGAACCCCTGCGAGAGGTTGATCGCGTTGTGACCCAGGGCGAGACGGGTCATTCCGCGGATGACCGATTCGGTGAACGAGTTGAGGCGGGTGGCGGTGGCCGGCATTGGATCCCCGGAGGTTCGGGGTGGGCGTGAGGGACGCTCAAGAAGCAAAGAACCCGTCGGTCCGCTTTCCAACGGGAGACCTGTCGGATACCAAGACGCCGCCATGTCATCCGTTGCCGAGTATGTGATGGAGCGCCTCGCGGCGCTCGGAATCGACCACGTCTTTGGAGTCCCCGGGGATTATTCGTTCCCCATCGACAATGCGGTCGAGTCGTCTCCCCGCCTGAAGTGGGTCGTCTGCTCCAACGAGCTCAATGCCGCCTACGCGGCCGATGGCTACGCACGGCGTCGCGGTGCCGCGATCCTCTCGACCACCTACGGGGTCGGTGAGCTCAGCGCGCTCAATGGCGTCATGGGATCGAAGGCCCATCGACTCCCGGTGTTCCATGTCGTGGGTGCCCCAAGCACACGGATCCAGCGTCGCCGCCTGGTCACCCACCACTCGCTGGGGGACGGATCCCAGGACCCCTTCGTCGCGGTCTCCGCCAGCACGGCGGGTGTCGCGGTGCAATTGACCCCCGACAATGCCGTGGCGGAGATGGATCGGGTGATCCGGGAGGCGTTCCGGTTGAGCCAGCCCGCCTACATCCTGATCCCGGAGGACCTGGCCCTCATGCCGGTCCGGGGCCTGCCCTCGGGACGGACCCGGCCGGTCGGCCGGCCAGTGCCGTCCAGCGATCCGAACGAGCTCAAGGCTGCCGTCGAGGCCATCGTCACCCGCCTCAAGTCCGCCCGGAACGTCGTGGTCCTGCCCTCCTTCCACGTCGCCCGGTATGGAGCCCTGGAGGCCCTGCGGGATCTCCTGCGCCGGTCACGGCTCCCCTTCGCCCTGACCCCGATGGACAAGGGATTGCTCGATGAATCCCTTCCCGGATACCTGGGCCTGTACAACGGCCACCGCTCGGCACCCGAATCGGTGGCCTCGGTCGTGGAGTCGGCGGACGTGGTTCTCGACCTCGGGGGTGTGATCCCGGAGGACCTGAACACAGGCCTTTGGACCGGGGCGTTGGATCCGTCCCGGGTGATCACGGTCGGGCCGGAACATGCCGATGTGGGCGGCGAACTGTTCACGTCCATCGCCCTGGTGGATGTCCTTCGTGCCCTCGCCCGGAGGATTCCGGCGCGTCGAGGTCCGGCCCTCCCATCCGCCAGGAAGGATCCACTGCCGGGTGTCGCGACGGATGCCGTCACGTCGGCCAGTCTCTATCCGCGACTCGAGCGGTTCCTGAAGGGCGGCGACATCCTGGTGGCGGAGACCGGCACCTGCATGCTGCATCTGTCGCGACTGCATCTTCCCGGTCGGGTTGGCTACGAGTCCCAGACGCTCTGGGGATCCATCGGTTGGGCCACGCCTGCGGTGCTGGGGGTCGCCCTGGCCGAACCGGGTCGCCGGGTGGTGATGGTGACTGGAGATGGAGCCCATCAGTTCACTGCGACCGAGCTCGGGGTGATGGGGCGCTATGGGATCGATCCCGTGATCCTGGTCCTCAACAACGGCCTCTACGGCGTCGAGGAGGTCATCAGCGAGCGGGGACATGTCTACGACGACCTCGCCAGCTGGGACTACCATCGGATCCCGGAGGTGATGCGGTGTCGGAACTGGTTCTGTGCCCGGGTGGCGACCGTGGCCGAACTCGAGGCCGCCCTCACCCGTGCCCGATCCCACAAAGGGGCCTGCTACCTCGAGGTGCTCATCCCGGCCGAGGAGAGCCAGCCGCTGGAACGATCCCTGATCGACAACCTGTATCGGACGAAGACGCCGAAGCCGCCTGTCCCTCAGCCCAAGCGGCGGGCGAAGGGGTCACGGTGACACCGGTAGGCCGAACAGGCGCTTGTGCTCCTGGATGACGAACCGGTCGGTCATCCCGGCGACGTGGTCGCACACGGCCCGATGGAGCCCGACCTTGGCGACGTCCCGGATCGCGGTCCCGCCCATCAGCTTCGGGTTCTCCAGGAACGCGGTGAAGACCTGTCCCAGCATCCGGACCGCCCGGTCGTTGGGGCCGGCGACGACCGGGTTGTAGTAGAGGTTCCGGTACAGGTATTTCCGGAGGGCGAGATTGGCCTTCCGGCGGCCCGTGCTGTAGCCGACGAGGGGACGGCGGCAGGCCCGCACCTCATCGACGGAGCCGACGCCGGCGGCCTCGATCCGCTGGAGGGTGGATTCCACGACGTCGATCACCTGCTGATCGATGATCTGTCGGATCGTGTAGTAGCGGCGGCTCTCGGCGGCAGGGGATCCGAACTGCCTGCGGACGGCGGCCGCCGCCTCGGCCCAGACCTCCACGTCTTTCGTCAGTAGCTTTTCGTCGAGGAGGCGGTGTTCCAAGCCGTCGTCGAGATCGTGGCTGTAGTAGGCGATCTCGTCCGCCAGGTTCGCCACCTGTGCCTCCAGCGAGGGCTGGTGGTAGGGGAACTGCGGTCCCTTTGCGGGGAGCGCGAAAGTGTCGTCGTGCTTGGCGAGTCCTTCCCGGACTTCCCATGTGAGGTTCAGTCCCGGGAACCGCGGGTATTTCCGTTCGAGGATGTCGACCACCCGGAGGCTATGGCGATTGTGCTCGAACCCGCCGTGGCCGCGCATCAACCGGTCCAGTCGGTGCTCCCCAGTGTGGCCGAACGGGGAATGTCCGAGGTCGTGGGCGAGGGCGATCGTCTCGGCCAGGTCCTCGTTGAGGCCGAGGGCCCGGGCGATGTTCCGCGAGATGGCGGCCACCTCCATGGTGTGGGTGAGGCGGGTGCGCAGGTGATCGCCGGTGCCGTTCAGGAAGACCTGGGTCTTGTACTCGAGCCGACGGAACGCCCGCGAATGGATGACCCGGTCCCGGTCGCGCTGGAACTCGGTACGCCATTCCGGAGGCGCCTCACGGTGGGCACGACCGCGGGAATCCCCACTGAACTGGGCCAGCGGGCTGAGGAACCGACGTTCCCGGGTCTCGAGATCGGTGC
>JBDLQQ010000302.1:0-11793 GCA_039800465.1 Verrucomicrobiota bacterium | reverse complement strand
ACCGCATTCTCCGTGGATGCCGAAGGCTGGGTCCAGTCTCTCGACATCACCCGGGAGGAGACCCGCTGGTCCTGGAGTCCCCCGGAAGGCGAGCGGGTCTTCGACCTGTCGACCCCCAACGACCGCCACCTCATCGTCACCACGGACCAGCACCTCATCCTGCTGGATTCCTCCAGGAATCCCCCGGAGGAACGATGGCGCCGCCGCGACATGAGACTGCTCACTCCAGGATCTGGAGGTGAATGGATCCTCGTCACCGGACCCGGAGGGCGGGTCGAGCGGGTCGAGTGCGACACCGGCAGGGATCTGGGGACACTCGGGCTTCAAGGACTGGCCCCTGGCGAGGTCGTAGCCAGCCCGGATCCCTCCTCCCGGCTGCTGGCCGTGCTCGCGGGCGACGTGCTTCGGATCTTCGATCAGGACCAGAACCAGTCCATCGGCTCCTGGCGGCTCCCGGGGACGTTCCGGATCCTCCAGTGGTCCGGGGACTGGATCGCCGCCGGGGGGGACGAGGGCCATGTCGTGATCCACCATGTTCCCTCAGGGACCCAGGGATTACTTCCCGCCCAACAGGCCCCCATTAGCCGACTCCTATTTGTCCCGGGGACCGAATACCTCTTCATCACCTCCACCGATGGCCAGACGACCTTCTGGGATGCCGCCACCCGGGTCCGACTCCGAATCAGCCGCTCGTCTCCGCCGCTCCAGTTCCATCGGCAGGGACGACAGTTCCTCTACGCCACACCCCGATCCTGGGGCCTGGGAACCCTCAACCCGTCGAGAAGCCGCATCGTCCTCAGCCTCGTCGACAGCGGCCTTCCCCCGATCCGATCCCTCGACTTCAGCGACGACGGTCGATGGATGGTCGTGGGCAAGCAGGCAGGGGTCCATCTCGTCGACCTCACCCAACGGTGCCCACCGACCTTCCATCGAATGCATGGAACCCTGTTCGCCCATCTGATCCCGGAGACCCGGAACCTGCTGGTGCAGTCCCGGGAGGGATTCGATTGGTTTCCCGTCGATCTGGGATCCGGCCGGATCCAGCCCGAGGCCGTGCACCATCATCCCCACTCCGCGGGACTGTGGATCGAGGCGGCCAAACGCCTGCCCGGGGAATCGGTCCTGACCTTCCAGGGACTCGATGGAGTGCCCCAGATCCTGGATCCGAAGACCCGATTGGTCGTCGGTGTCCGCCCCGCTCCCATGCCCCGGTGGGAACCCAGAGGCACAGCCGGCGCACTCCGGCCGGGAGGCCCTGTCGTGCCACGGATCTCGCCCGACCACCGATTCGGGATCCTGAGCGATCTCCTGAAACATCGACTGGTGACCTGGCCCCAGGGCGAAGTGATCCGTTCGGACACCGTCCAGGGTAATCTCGCCAGTCCCACTCCTCTGGCCACCTGGATGGCGGACTCCCGGCAGCTGGCCTGGGTGACTGACCGGGACACGATCACGGTGATCCGAGCGCAGAACGGGGCGACTCTCCTCGAACTCACCACCCCCGAGCCCTCCCTCTACACCGCGCTCCGGTTCAGCCCGGACCGCCGTTGGCTCGCCACGGGCAATACCCGGGGGAAGGTGGAACTCTGGGATCTGACCCGTCTCGAGGGCGAACTCGCCGCCGCCGGATACACGCCCACCGGGACCGACGGGAGTGCGACGGCAGATCCCCTTCCGCTGGATCGCCGACCCCGCAGCAGACCCACCTTGCCTTCCCGGATCAGCCTCAGCGGGTCCATCACCAGAAACCCGCCCCGGGATCCCGGGGCGGGCTCCGACATCCTGGATCTCAGCCCCTTCCTGAACAGCACGCTGGAGGACGGGTTTCTCTCCCCGAACGCCAACAGGCCAAACCTCCACGGCCTGCCCCAGGGCCTCGTCAGATTCGATGACATCCCGTTCGATCTCCGCGGCATGGTCCGTCTCCGAGGCGGCCGGGTGGGACTGGATCGCCCCCCCTATCCGAGCGCGATCACGAACAACATCCAGCCAAGACCCGTCCAACGCGTTCATCTCCTCTCAGCGGCCCACCATGTACCTCTGCCCCTGGAACCGGGCCTCGAGATTGGCAGCCTTCACCTGGGATTCGCGAACGGGACGGAATTGGTCTTCCCGCTCCGCATGGGCGAGGAACTGGAGGATGTCTGGTCGCCGATGGGTTCACCGAAATCGCCGCATCGGGCCACAGTGGTCTGGAAGGGCCTCGACGCCGCGTCGGAGGTCCACAATGCCTGGCTGCAGCTCTACCACGCGGTCTTCACCAATGCGCATCCCTCACGGCCGGTGACGTCGGTGGTGATCCGCTCCACCCAGGCCATCACGTCGCCGATCGTGGTGGGTGTGACCCTCGAGTGATCCGAGCGCGGAACAGGTCGGCGTACCCGCCCCTCACGGCTCCATGTCTCGGGTGTAGAAGAGGATCCGGGTGCAGTTGGGACAGTAGACGAGATCCTTCTGGGCCTTGGCCTCCACGAAGACCTGCTGGGGCAGCTTCATGTGGCAACCGCCACAGCTCACCCCCGCCACACCGACCACGACGTTGTCACCGCGCTTGTCGATGAGACGGCTGTAGCGGGCGAGGACGCCCGGGTCGACCCCGGCCGCGAGCTTCGCGTGGTCGGCTAGGACGCGTTCCAGATCCACCTTGAGGTTCCCCTCCCGGGCATTCATGTCGGCGACCTGCTTCTGGATCAGGGCCTTCTCCTCGGCGGCGACCTTGTCGGCCTCGGCCAGTTCCTTCGCCGCCGCCTCGGTCTGCTCCATGAGCACCAGCTGCTGGTCCTCGATCCCGCTGATCTCCGTCCGGGTGGTCTCGATCTGGTGGGTGCAGCGCTTGTACTCCTCGTTGTTCTTGGTGGTGCCCTGCTGGGTCTCGATCTTCCGGATGAAGTCCTCCTTGGACTTCACCTCGAGCTCGAGCCGCTTGCGTTCGCTCTCGAGGTGCATGAGCCGCTGCTTGCGCTGCTCGGCCGCCGCGGCCGCCTGGGCGAGCTTGGTCTCGAGAAACTTCCGCTGCTGGGGGATCCCGGACAGCTCCCCCTGCAGGCGGAGGCGATTGCGGTCACGATCCTGCAGGACAAGGAGCTGTTCGATCACGGGAAGCATGGCCTTCAACCTATCGGCCCGCCCACCCACGGGTCAACCGGCTGGAACCGGGAGTTGAGGGGAAGGCCCGATTCCTCCGGGGTCCCTCCGCGGTTGCGCGATGGGGACCTCGCCGTAACCTCGAGCCATGAAACCCACCCGGATCTGGATCGCATCGCTGCTGATGGCGGGTTCCCTGACCTGCCCCGGCGCCGAGGCGGCGAAGCCCCCGAGCAAGGCCCGCGAACTCGCCCGCATCCTCAACGAGGCCTTCATCGAGGTGGCCGAGGAGGTCTCGCCAGCGGTCGTGGTGATCGATGTCGCCCAACGCGAGGAGGACGAGATGGCCGTTCCGCCCGATCATCCGTGGTTCAACTTCGTGCCGGAGCGCTTCCGGAAACGCGAGCGCGGGCCCGCCTCCCAGGAACCGCCCGAATACAACGGTCAGGGATCCGGCATCATCATGGATTCCGAGGGCCGCATCCTGACCAACCACCACGTGGTCGAGCAGGCCGAACGCATCCGGGTCCGCCTCCGCGATGGCCGTCAGTTCGACGCCGAGGTCAAGGGCACGGACGAGCAGTCAGACCTCGCCGTCCTCCAGCTCAAGGGCCCACCCGCCGACCTCCCCATCGCGAAGCTGGGGGACTCCGACAAGGTCCGGGTCGGCGAGTTCGCCATCGCGATCGGGGCCCCGTTCCGTCTCGATTACACGGTGACCTTCGGACACATCAGCGCTAAGGGGCGCAACTCCGTGGTGCCGGTGGGCATGGGAGGCGGGCTGATGGACCAGGACTTCATCCAGACCGACGCCAGCATCAACCCGGGGAATTCCGGCGGACCGCTGGTGAACATCGAGGGCGAGGTGATCGGGGTGAACTCGATGATCCGGGGCCTGAATTCCGGCATCAGCTTCTCGGTGCCCATCAACCTGGCCCGCGAGATCAGCGCCCGACTGATCAAGGAGGGTCGCTTCGTCCGTTCGTGGCTCGGGGTCAACATCGCGGCCCTCCGGGAAACCGAGAAGGTCCAGGCCCTGGTCCCAGGCCTTGCCGATGGAGTCGTAATCACCCGCATCGTGCCCTCCGGTCCTGCCAGCGAGGCCCAGCCAGCGCTGGAGCCAAACGATGTCATCACGTCCGTCGATGGCCGCCCGGTGAAGAACCCGGCCGAACTCCGCGCCGTGGTCACCCGCAAGGCGGCGGGGACCGAGCTGACCCTCGAGGTCCACCGGGCCGACAAGACCTTCACCAGCAAGGTGTCGCCTCAACCGATGCCCGACGACCTCGCCTCGAACCGCGAACCGCGGAAGCCCGCCGGTCCCCCGCGGTTCCTCGGCATGGTCCTCAAGCCGCTCAGCGAATCCGAAGCCAAGGACCTGGGCCTGGAGGGCGGTGCGCTTGTGATGGACCTCCCCGAGGAGGGCCGGGCCGCGAAGGCCGGGCTCAAGGACGGGGACATCATCACGGAGATCAACCACAAGGGCCTCGGATCCCCAGCCGACTTCAAGACAGCCCTCCAGCAGGTCGACACCGAGAAGGACGTGATCCTCGTGGTCCGCCGGAAGTCCAAGGAGGTCATCCTGGTCATCAAGGCGGCAAACGACGACAGATAGAGGCGGCGGGAACAGTCAGGGACGGTGGGTGAGCAGTGCCCTGCGAACAGTCGCGGGAGCGCCTCCCCAAGGTAGAGATCGACTCCGCTGGGTCCCCATATTCCCCGCGCCGGTTCAGCCTACGTCTCGGGCAGCCGGGTTCCATCGACGTGCGATCGTCTCCCGACTGCCTTCACGGGTGCACAACACGGGGCGGGTCGAGATGGGGACGCCAGGGATGGCATCACGCGGTCGGCCCTCCGGATCAGCCGATGGCCTTGCGGTGCATCGCGAAGGCCGGGCGCAGGGCACGGCTGACCTCGTCCTGCAGCGCCTGGAGTTCCGCGTAGCGCGCACCCGCTTCGGCTCGAGGCGCGGCGGTCTCCGCTCGGTTGAGTCGGACGAACCGGTCGGTGATGTCCAACAGCGCCACGGTGTCCCCCTTGCTCTGGCGCCAGCACCAGAGCGCCTGGAGCGCAGCACCAAAGGCGGCCCCTTCAGCGACCTGCAGCGTCACCACCTCGGCCTGGAAACAGTCCGCCATGATCTGACGCCACTGCTTGGACCGCGCCCCGCCTCCCGTGGCCCGGACCTGGGTGGCCTTGACCCCGAGCTGGGCCAGCCGACGGAGCCCGTAGTTCATCCCTAGCGTCACGCCTTCCATGGTCGCCCGGGCGAAATGCGAGGCCGTGAAGGTCTTCGGACGCACCCCCAGGAACACCCCGGTCCCATCCGGGACGTTCGGGGTCCGCTCCCCTTCCAGATACGGCAGGAGGAGGAGTCCCTCGGAACCGACGGGGGCCTTGGACGCCTCCTTTTCGAAGGCCGCATGGTCGAGTCCGAAGTCGTTGCGGACCATCTCGGTCGCCACCGTGACGTTCATGGTGCACAGGAGCGGCAGCCACTGGTTCGCGGAATCGCAGAACGCCGCGATCTCACCCTGGGGATCCACCACGGGTTTCGACGCGCAGGCGTAGATCGTACCGCTGGTGCCCAGACTGGCCGTGACCACGCCCTCACGGGTGTTCCCGGTGCCGATCGCCCCCATCATGTTGTCGCCACCGCCGGCGCTGACGAGGATGCCCGGCTGGAGCCCCAGCTGGCGGGCCGCAGGAGCCGTGAGCACACCCGAGGGACGGTCGCTCGATGAGAGCGTGGGAAGCTTGCCCATGAGATCGGCATCGATGGCCCGCACCGCCGCCTCGCACCAGCGTCGCTTGCGGACATCCATGAGGGCGGTGCCCGACGCGTCGCCGTACTCCATGAAGCGTTCCCCGGTGAGCCAGAAGTTCAGGTAGTCGTGCGGCAGCAGGACCGTCGCCAGACGGGCGAAGTGGTCCGGCTCATGACGCTTCAGCCAGAGGATCTTCCCGGCGGTGAAGCCCGGCACGACCGCATTGCCCAGGGCCTTCACGGTGGCCTTGGGCCCACCGAGCGACTCCGTGATCTCAGCGCACTCCGCTGCCGTCGTGGTGTCGCACCACAGCTTGGCCGGACGGATCACCTCGCCCGCCGCATCGAGCGGCACGAACCCATGCTGCTGTCCGCTGACGCCGATCCCGACCACCTCGGAGGCCGAGGCCTTGGCGGCCTTGAGGGCCTCCCGGACGGATTTCGCGAGAGCCCGGACCCAGACTTCGGGATGCTGTTCCTTGGCCCCGGCCGGAAGGTTCGGGAGGAGCCCATACCGGGCGCTGCCTTCACCGAGGACCTTGCCCGAGTTGGCCTCGACGACGAGGGCCTTGGTGGATTGCGTGCCGGAATCGATGCCGATGAGGAGGGTGCGCTTCGCCATGGTGTGAGAAGAGACGCCGACGATGCCCCGCCCCCGGGTGGAGCTCAAAACCCAAATCGGTGATCACCCCAAGGTCCACCGGGACCAGGGTCTCGCGGGGTGTCGACCCAGATGCCGGGCACCACCCGCTCCGCTCCTTGGCCTCTGGCCCGCGAGCTCACCGGACGGGACCGAGGGCCGGGCGGAAGCCGAGGAAGGTTTCCGAGTAGCGTGGGACGTCACGGTCCCGCCCGGCCGAGCGAGCGCCATCGGCGACAAGGTTCCAAGCGCCGCCGCGAAACACACGGCGGGAGCCCGAGCTGGGGCCGGTCGGATCGGTCACACTCCCGGTCGGATACGTCCCATACCAATCCGCACACCACTCCCAAACGTTCCCGATCATATCGTAGAGGCCCCACGCATTGGCCACCTTCCCTTTCACTGCATGCGTTTCACCTTCGGCATTCCAGACATACCACCCAATCAGATCCAACTTCCCGTACCGCGTTCCGGTGGTCCCTGCCCGTGCCGCGTACTCCCACTCCGCCTCCGTCGGCAACCGCCACTCCCACCCCTCCGGCAAGAGGCCCTCCTGACGCTGTTTCGCCGTCAGCTTCTGGCAGAACTCCGTGGCCTGAAGCCAGTTTACCCTCTCCACGGGACGGTCCGCACCTTTGAATTTCGAAGTGTTCCTTCCCATGACCGACTGCCACTGCGCCTGGGTGCATTCCGTCTCGGCCATGAAGAACCCGCGGCTCAGCACCACCTCATGCTGCACCTCATCCCTCTCCAGATCCGAGGACGGACTCCCCATTGTGAACCGACCCGCAGGAATCCAGCGGACTGGAATCCCCAGAAGAAGGGACTCTCCCGCCTCGAAGCGAGCACCGCTGGCCAACCGGGCCTTGGCTGACTCTGTCTTGGTTTTCGCCTCGGAGATCGCGGTCTCGTCGTGAGCTTGGCCATTCACACGCGCCTGTCGGGCGGTCTTGAGTGGTCCAGAACCAAGGGCCGGGCGGAAACCCAAGACGTCGGACCGTTCGCCCGGGTCGAGCCACCCCCGATTGGCCGTGCGCACAAACCCAGCGTTGCTGTCCCAAGATCCGCCGCGGAACACACGGGCGGAGATTGGGGCGGAGATTGAACTGGAGACGGCGCCGCCTTTCAGGAGCTTCTCGACCTCCTCGTCGGAAATCTCGATGGGACCGGCCGGACCGGCCGGATCGGTCACACTCCCCGTTGGATACTCCCCATACCAGTCGCCACACCACTCCGACACGTTTCCCATCATGTCGTGCAGCCCCCACGCATTGGCCTGCTTGCCCTTCACCGCATGCGTTTCGCCGCCGGAATCACCCCGATGCCAGGCAATCGCATCCAACTCCCCATGCCGCGCTCCCGTTGTCCCCGCACGCGCCGCATGCTCCCACTCCGCCTCCGTCGGCAACCGCCACTCCCATCCCTCCGGCAAGATCCCCTCCTGACGCTGTTTCGCCGTGAGCTTCCGGCAGAACTCCACCGCCTCCTCCCAACTCACCTGCTCCACCGGGCGGTCCGTGCCCTTGAAGTGTGATGGGTTACCCCCCATCACCGCCGCCCACTGCCCTTGCGTGCATTCGGTCTCCGCCAGGAAAAACCCTCGGCTCAACACCACCTCATGCTGCGTCTCGTTTGAAACCCTCCCCCCCTCCGAGGATGGACTCCCCATCGTGAACCGACCCGCAGGAATCCAGCGGACTGGAATCTCCAGAAACAGGGACTCTCCCGCCTCGAAGCGAGCACCGCTGGTCAACCGGGCTTTGGCTGCCTCTGCCTTGGCCTTCGCCTCGGAGATCGGACGTTCGTCCTGAGGCGAGGCACCCACCGACGCCTGCCGAGCCGTCTCGCGGGCATCAGATTGACCGGAAACCGCCCATCCCATCAGCAGCGTGAGGGCGATGAGCCATCCCGGGGAACGAATCATGACAGCACCCTACCCCTCCAATGATCCCGGCCAAGGGGAATGACTCGATGGGCGACAGACTGGGGGCCGTTCCATGGGCGTGTCAGCGCCATCGCCCGATTGGGGGAGGCGGAATGAGTGACCGAGAACCGGTGGGTGCTGCCGTGCCCTGCAGCACTGGGTGCGACAGCACCCACTCCCGCCCGAGGCTCCACCATCGCCCACTCTGAGAGAGCCGCTGCCATCTCAGGTCCACCCATTCGCAGGGCACGGCTCACCTCCCGCTTCAAGGCCTCCGATTGGGTTGCCCAAGCGTCGTGTGCCCCTGGATTGCTCGTTGACGGCGAGACCCGTCCGAGACTTTTTCGGGACATGGCGATCTACACCATCAGTGAGGCCAAGCCGAAGTTGGGAGCATTGGTCAAGCAGGCCTCAGCCGGCGAAACCGTGCAGCTGCTCAACGGCAAGAACATGGTCGCGTTGGTGCCTGCGCATCCGACGATCGACGTCACCTCCAGCCTCGACGTGCCAGGGATCAATGAGCGGTTGGCAGCGTCTGAACAGACGCCTTCCGCACCTTGGAGTCACGGGGACGCAAGGCGTCTGGCCAAACGGGTCCTCCGGCGCAAGCCAGTCCGATGACCCTGATTCGCCGCGAAGGATTCGTCTCAGCGCTGCAAGAGGGCTTTCTCTGGTATGCCGCCACGCAGCAAGGGCACAGCCACGAAGCGGCCGACTTGCTGGCCCAGCGCTTCGCCGACGCCGTCGACCTCGCCATCGACAAGATGGTTAGGCACCCAGAATCCGGGACGCTCTGGCCACATCGCCCGGGATATTGGTTCTGCCGCGTCAGAAAGCCATTGGACCGTTGGCTGATGTTCTACCGCCAACCCACCCTGACGACCATCGAACTGGTGGACCTCATCCGTGGCGAACGCGACCTGCCCAAACGGGTCCAGTAGCGCCGGGCCGTTCGCGAGGGATCGTGAAGCAACAGGGCCAGGCAGAGGAGGACGAAGCTGACCCATGGGCACTCCGCCTCTGCGGATTGCCTTTGGCGGACATGGGTGGGACCAGCTCGCAGGCAGTCGAGTCGACGTGGGATGGATGGCGGGCATTGCTCCGGATCCCGGTAATCCGCACACTGCCGGACCTCTTTCGAACATGAAAGTCACCCTCAGCTGGCTCAGGAACCACGTGAACGTCACCGGCACCCCCGCCGAACTGGACGAACGTCTGACACAACTGGGCCTCGAGGTGGAGGGGGTCGAGGTGACCACCGGGGACTTCGCCGGCGTCGTCGTCGCACAGGTCATCACCCGCGACAAACACCCGAACGCCGACAAGCTCTCGGTCTGCCGCGTGAACGACGGCACCGGTGAACGGCAGATCGTCTGCGGCGCCCAGAATTTCCAGGCGGGCGACAAGGTCCCCCTCATCCTCCCCGGCGCCTCCCTCCCCCCGAAGCCCGGTGACGCCCAGCCCTTCACCATCAAGGTCGGCAAGATCCGCGGCGTGGAATCCCACGGGATGATGTGCTCCAGCACCGAACTCGGGATCGACCCGCTGGCCATCGGCCTGAAGCTGGAGGACGGACTCCTCATCCTCCCCCCGGAGACGCGGGTCGGACAACCCCTCGCCGAGTTCCTTGGCCGGAGCGGCGGCGACGTCCTCTTCGACCTCGAGGTCACCCCCAACCGCCCCGACCTCAACAGCGTGGTCGGCATCGCCCGCGAACTCGCAGCCGTCACCGGCAACGCCCTCTGTGTCCCCGACCCCCAGCCGACCGCCACCGGTTCCGAGGCGGTCGACCGCCAGGTCGTGGTGCGCCTCGACGCCCCAGACCTCTGTCCCCGGTACACCGCCCGGGTCATCCGTGGCCTCCGGGTGGGACCCAGCCCCGACTGGCTCCGCCAGGCCCTCGAGGGCGTCGGACTCCGCAGCATCAACAACGTCGTCGACGTCACCAACTTCGTGATGCTGGAGACCGGCCAGCCGCTGCATGCGTTCGACCTCCATCGTCTGGCCCGGGGGGCGGACGGGCGCACGACCGTGGTGGTCCGACGCGCCACGGAGGGTGAGACCTTCGTGACGCTGGACGGACAGGAGCACCGGTTGAATCCCGAGCACCTGTTGATCGCGGATGCCGAGAAGGGACTCGCCCTGGCGGGCGTCATGGGGGGACTGCACTCCGGGATCACCGAGGGCACGGTGGACATCCTGATCGAGTCGGCCTACTTCGCCCCGACCGGGATCCGGAGGACCAGCAAGGCGCTGGGACTGCGCACGGATGCGAGCTACCGGTTCGAACGCGGTGCCGACATCGCCGCCAGCGACCTGGCCAGCCGGCGCTGTGCCGAGCTCATCCTCAAGGTCGCCGGGGGCCAGCTCTCACCCGGCGTCGTGGATGCCTACCCCGAGCCGAAGGCGCCCCGCTCCATCGAGCTTCGTCACGCCAAGGTCAACGCCCTGCTGGGACTCCAGCTGACGGCCGACGAGATCGACGGCTATCTGATCCGCCTCGGCCTCGTTCGTGAGGGGGGATCTGCCGAAGGTTCGACCACCAGCCGCTTCCAGATCCCGACGTTCCGGGTCGACCTGAAGCGGGAGGCCGATCTGATCGAGGAGGTGGCGCGGTTGTTCGGCGTCGAGCGCATCCCTTCGACCCCGCCCCGTGGCGCCCTGGGCAGCCATCCGTTCGACCAACGCTACGACCGGTTTGCGCAGGTGCGGGAACTCCTGAGCGGACTGGGTCTCACCGAGGTGCAGGGGCAGACACTGATCGCGTCGTCTGAGATCCTCTCCGGGGATCCAGACGCCTGGGTCCGGCTCGAGAACCCGTTGAGCAGCGAGATGGACTGCCTCCGTCCGAGCCTCATCCCGGGGATCCTGACGATCCTGAGCCACAACCAGCACCGGAAGTCGGGCGATCTCCAGGTGTTCGAGCTGGGGCGGACCTTCACCCGGACGGCCTCCGGCCTCCAGGAACGCTGGCGTCTGGCCATCGGCCTCACCGGGCTGCGTCGGCCGGAGTTCTGGTCGGGCGCCGACCGCGATGCCCAGTGCGACCTCTTCGACCTCAAGGGGATCCTCGAGGACCTGTTCGAGCGGATTGGACTCCGGGCCGTGACGTGGACCCGGCGTCCGGAGCCCACGGCACTCTTCATCGAGTCCGCCGACCTCGCCCTGGGCGGGAAGCTGGTGCTCGGGGAACTGGGACAAATCCAGCCGACCGTGGCCCGGCGTCATGACCTCCGCGCTCCGGTCTTTGTCGCGGAGATCCTGCTGGAGACCGTCCTGGATCGTTCGAACCCCGAGCGGTCGTTCAAGGCCCTGCCCCAGTTCCCGGAGGTCCGACGCGATCTCGCGCTGATCCTCCCGGAATCCACCAGCCACGAT
>JBDLQQ010000301.1:0-4419 GCA_039800465.1 Verrucomicrobiota bacterium | reverse complement strand
AACAGAGCAAGGAGGAGAAGTTGAGCTTTTGGCTGATTCCGTGGATGAGGTCTTTGCCGACGGGGTCGTTGCAAAAACCCGCGATTTGCCTGGGCTGATGAACAATCTCCTGGCGCTTCTCCGTGTCGGTAGCCACTTCACAATCCGGGTGCCATTCGAGGGCGCGCCAACCGCTTGGCAGGATCCTTCACATCTCCGGGCCTTCAACCAGAACTCCTGGCTCTATTGCACCGACTGGTTCTGGCAGCTGGGTTGGTTCGATCGACGCTTCCGCGCCGTGAGCCTGGAATGGCAGGACCTCCAGATGAAGACCTGTGACCGCGCATCGGCCGCCTACATCCAATTTGTTCTTGAGAAGACGGAAACCACCCCGTGGGAGCGAACAGTGGCCAGGACCATGCAGTCGAATTTCTCTGGGATACCTGAAGATCTTTGACTGAACAGGCATTGTGCGACACTGCAGCGTCACACTGGTTGTCCGGAGTTGGCTGCTTTAACAATCAGGTTCGCGATTGCTGCTCGCAGATGTTCGAAGCGATCCCGTTGGTGACACGATTCCGGGTTTACGATCGGTTTATGGAATGAGTCGCTCAGCGCCTTGACTCCCGTCTCCATCCCGTCGTTGGCATCCAGTCCTTCGTCCTAGCGCGTGTCGCCTGAAGAAGGGCATCATTCGCAACCGTTCTAACCATGCCGTTTCCAGTGTCCCTGCCGACCTCCGGAATATTTGCCGACCTTTGGTTGCCGACCAATCGCGAAGGTCGGCTCATGGAGTCGGCTATCCGGAGCCATGCGGCCTACCTGAATCGATGTGGAGTCCAGGGAATCGTGGTTCCGAGCACGACCGATGAGTTCCAATTCTTCAGTGCCGATGAGCGGGCTCAACTGCTCTCCCGTGTCGTCGAGTGGGTCGCACCGCTCCCGGTCATGGCGAACGTCAGCGACATCTCCCCGCGGGTCGTGGCCCGGCTCGCCCGAGTGGCTCGGGATTCCGGCTGTGCATCGGTGCTCCTCCTGCCCCCATGGCACTTCCAGATCAGTCAGCCCGATCTCCTTGAGTTCTTCCTCCATGCGGCCACGGCCGCCGCTCCACTTCCCATCTACCTCGGCAACTTCCCAGAGCGAGTCAGGAATTCGATCCTGCCGGAGACGGTCGCCGCGTTCGCCAGCCGTTCCCCACTTGCTGGAATCATTCTCAGCGGCGGGGTGTGGGATCTGCACGCGACCATGATGACCCTGGCCAGAGAAGGGGAATTCAGCGTGCTGACCGGATGGGACGTGCGCCTGACCGAAGCCCTGGAGCTCGGCTGCTCGGGTTGCATCTCGGGACTTTCGAACTTCACCGCCGAACCACTCATCGCCGCGCACCGGGCTTTCCAATCCGGGGATCGGGCCGCCGCGGAACGCGCCATGGTCGACCTCCGGGAGACAACTTCGTTCCTCGAAGGAATGTCCTTTCCCCATGACATTCCTGCTGGAATGGAGGCTCGGGGCTTTGTCACGGGCGAGCCCAAGCAAATCCTCTCGGCCAACACCACCATGGCCCGGCAGGCCGTCATCGCACGGCTCCGAAACCACTTCCAGAACCGGGGGCTGTCGCATAGCCCGGATGCGGGGAGGGGACATCACGCCTTTCCGGAAACCGGTGTCGACGACCCGCGCTGTTATGAGCCGTGGCAGACGGCAGGGGATCTGGAGGAGGAGGCTTCGGTTTGGAAACCGCGTGTGGAATCCGATTCCAAAACGGCCCGGGATGCGATGGGTCGTCCTGGTTCCATGGCGCCACGGACGACGATACAGGCTCAGAGGACGATTCCCCTGCCACCAGTCGCTTTTCTGGGACATCTGGCCGCGGCTCGCGAGGCTTTCCATGCGGGGGAAACGGGCACCGCTTGGCGACTCGGCTGCTCCGCCATCGAACAACGCCCGTTCCATCCGGAAGGCTGGGTGTTCCTGAGCGAGGTGGCCGTGGGCGTGGGCCATCGCTCGCTGGCGCGGCGCTGCGCACAGAAGGCCATGGCCATGACGCCACGCTGGAACATCGCCAGACAGGCGCTGGACAGCATCGGCGAGGCATCCGATGAGCCCACTCTCGAACTCGCCAATCCCCCCTTCCACGACGGGGCATCCCCGCGCCTCACGGTCTGCCTGATCACCCGGAACGAAGAGCGGTTCATCGACGCCTGCCTGCGGTCCGTGCAGGGCCTGGCTGACCAGATCGTCCTGGTCGACACGGGATCCACCGATCGCACTGTCGAGATCGCCCGCTCCCACGGGGCCGAGGTGCACTTCAGGGACTGGGACGACGATTTCAGCGCCGCCCGCAATGCGGCCCTGATGCATGCCAGAGGCGACTGGGTGCTGATCCTCGATGCGGATGAGGAGGTTTCCGCGGCAGATCATCAGGCTCTCCGGGCGATGCTGGAACGTCCCAACGTGATCGCCTACCGGCTTCCCTTGGTCGACGTCGGGCGGGAAGCCGAAGGGGTCAGCCACGTGCCGCGACTGTTCCGGAACGCACCCCGGCAGTTCTACGTGGGGCGGATCCATGAGCAGGTCTTTTCCAGCCTTGAGATCAACCGCCAAGCCTGGGCGATGGAAAACCTCTTTGGTGACGCGAAGCTAATCCACCACGGATACCAGGACGAGGTGATGAAGAGTCGCGACAAGGTCGCCCGCAACCTGCGACTCCTCGAGCAGGCCAATGAGGAGCAACCGAACGACGCCAACCTGCTCATGAACCTCGGGCTGGAGCTCTGGCGCTCCGGCCAGACTGTCCAAGGACTCGCCTATTACCAGAAGGCCTACCGGGCGATGCTGGCCCGCAGCGAGGCCGAGACCACACCGGAGTTCCGCGAAGTGCTCCTCACCCAGTACGCTTCGCACCTCTCGGGACTCAAGCGGTTCTACGAGGTCGCGGCCCTCTTCACCGAACGGGCGATGCCGAGTTCCCAGCGTACGGCCTCGCACTGGTACCTGCTGGGCCTCGCCCAGTTTGCCCTGAACCAATGGGAGGCCTGCACGGAGAGCCTCGGTCGATGTCTGTCCCTCCGGCATCAGGCCTCCCTGACACCCATCCATTCCGACATCCACAAGGCGATGCCGTCCCTGTGCCTCGCCCATGCCCTGCAAAAACGCGGCCGGAAGACTGAGGCCCTCAAGGCCTACGAACAGGCGCTTCAAGACGAGCCCGGGGCTGAGCTGGCCCGAGTGGACTACGCGAACTTGCTGGCAGAGGAGGGTGAGGTCGTACCCGCACTCACCATTCTCCATCAGGGCGTTCAGCAGGATCCACTGCAGGCCCGCGTGTGGGAGGCCGGAGGCAGACTCTCCCTCCGTCGACGTGAAACCCTCGAGTTCGCCCTCGATTGGACCGACGAGGCCATCCGGCATCTTCCGGACGAACCGTCGCTGCGACGGCAGCGGGCCGAGACGCTGTTGCTTCACGGCAAGGCCGACGAGGCCCTGCTGCTCTGGGGGGAACCCTCGCCCCAGCAGGATGCTGTCTGGGCCAGCGGACTGATCCTCTGCCAACTCTTCGCCGGGCAATCGCTGTTCAGACTACCCCCAGAGCAGGAGCGAGCCGTGAGCGAGGACCTGATCCGGCGTTATCGGCAGGGAATCCATCTCGGACTGACCGACTGGGTGCGTAGACTTCACGAGCGTGTCGGCATCCTGCATTCGGTCCTGCCCTCAGCCGCACGTCTGCTCGAGAAGGTGTTGGCCGAGTCTCAACGGGAGCCGTAGGAGCGTCCGCGAAAGGGGGGCTTTGGAGTCCATGCCCCACCGGACTCCAAGTCAGCCCCGTCGCTCCTGGATGTCCGACACGATCGCCGCGATGGCGTCAGCCTTCGGCTTGGCGCCCTGGGGGCCCTTGCTGTGGAGCCGGACGCTGACGACGCCCGCCTCCAGATCCCGCAGGCCGATCACCAGCATCGTGTGGACGCGGGCCTTCTCCGCATCGGCGATCTTGGCCTTGATCGGATTGCTGCCGAAGTCGCCCTCGACCCGGACGAACTGGGACCGGAGCTCCTTGACGATGCCGGAGGCGTAGTCGAGCAGCGGCTGTTCCTCACCGATGGTCAGGACACGGACCTGTTCCGGCGCGAGCCAGAGCGGGAAGTTGCCGGCGTAGTGCTCGATCAGGAACCCGATGAACCGCTCGTGGGTCCCGAGCGGGGCCCGATGGATGCAGAGCGGGGTCTTCTCGGTGTTGTCACGATCCCGGTAGGTGAGCCCGAACCGGGACGGGACGGCGAAGTCCACCTGGTTGGTGGCGATGGTGAACTCGCGGCCGATGGCGCTCCACACCTGCACATCGATCTTCGGTCCGTAGAAGGCGGCCTCGTTGGGAACCTCGACGTAGTTGATGCCGGACTCGATCAGGACCTGACGGACCATGTCCTCGGTCTTCTTCCA
>JBDLQQ010000300.1:0-2958 GCA_039800465.1 Verrucomicrobiota bacterium | reverse complement strand
CCGGGACGCGGACGTTGAGGAAGACAGAGGCGGTGGCCTTGCGTTGGGCATCGATGACCAAGCGGTTTTCCGGCAGGACGATCATCACCCTCGAGCTCTCCACACCCTCGATCTGCTGGATAGTCCGGGCGAGTTCGCCCTGGATCGCGCGGACGTAGTTTGCGCGCTGGACGAAGTCCGACATGCCGAAGGCAGGCTTGTCGAAGATCTCGAAACCGGTGCCGTCCGCCTTCGGCATCCCCTTGGCCGCCAACTGTGCCCGGAGCGAATGCACCTGCTCGGCAGGGACCTGGATGGCCGAACCACCGGAAACGATCCGGTGAGGCACTTTCTGCCCTTCCAGCACCGTGATGATCCGCCCCGCCTCGGCGGCATCGAGTCGCCCGTAGAGGAGGCGCCACTCGGTACCCGACCCCATCCAGGTCATGGCACCGCCGGCACCGAGGATCCCAAGGGCAGCGACACCGAAGAGCACCTGCTGGGCGACACTCAGCTTCGCCCAGATTTCCTGGAGCTGGCGGAGAAGGTTTTGAAGGACATCCATGTTCTTTGAAATCTAGTCGGAGTCAGGAGAGGCCAACGAAGACGGATCAGACCTGCATCCGCATAAGCTCCTGGTAGCCATCGAGGAGACGATTGCGGACCTCCAGCATCAGCTGGAACGAGACCGAGGCCTCCTCCGAAGCCACCATGACCTGATGCACCGGGACATTCTGCCCGGCGAGCAGGGCTCCGGTGGTCTGGGCTGAGACCTTCTGGGACTCGTCGGTCCGGCGGACCATCTCGGTGAGGACATCCCCGAACCGGGTATCGGCTTTCGGGGCGGCCACCCCGCCGACTCCGCCCCCGGGGGAGCCAGCCGGCGAGCCGCCGACGCGCGGCAGGACAGGACGGGCCCAGGATGCCGCGAGGTTGTTGGAGAATCCCGGTGTGATGGGCGTCATGAGGTGGAGTTCGAGTAGAGCGTGAGTTCAGTCCTAGCCACGGCGTCCGATAGACAGGGCCTGCTGGGCCAGGGCGCGCCCATTGCGGATGACCGCGAGATTCGCCTCATAGGTCCGACTGGCTGAGATCAGGTCCGCCATCTCTTCGTGGACGTTGATGGCTGGATACGAGACGTACCCCTCGGAATCGGCATCGGGATGGCCCGGCTGGTGGACGCGCACAGGGGGGCGGCTGTCGGTGACGATTTCCGCCGACGTCAGGGCCCCATTCACGGAAGAGCCTGTCATGGGACCCGAGAGAGCCTCGCCGAGGGCCTCGCTGAAGCGGACAGCCTGACGCTGGTAAGGCCCCCCCGCAGCCGTGCGGGTCGTTCGGGCGTTGGCGACGTTCTGGCTGATCACCTCCATGCGGAGCTGCTCCGCCTGGAGCCCGCGGCTTGCTGAAACCGCACCAGGAATCAGGTTCATGACATCCTCCCGCTGATGGCCGCCCGAAGCCGCGACATCTTCCCATTGATCAATTGAACGTGGAGTCCGTGCTCCAGACCGTTCTCTTGGATCGCCATGAGCTCGTCGGTGAGATTCACCGTGTTGCCATCCGGCGACTTCGCCGTCGCCTGGCTGTCGACAGAGGCCCGCGGTCGCAATGACGCGATGGCATCCCCATCCTGACGGCGCACCGCATCCTGCAGGCTCTGCTGGAAGGTGTGGGAGACCTCTAGGCGCCGGTACCCCGGCGTCTCCAGGTTTGCTATATTCGCCGCCAAGGCACGTTGGCGCTCCACACAGGCATCCAATCCCTTCTTGGCCGCCATGTAGTTGATGCCCCCGAACAACGCCTCTGTCATAAGCCCCTCGCAGCACGGTGCATGCCAGAACAAGCAGAGCACGCGGTTGCGGAATCTTGGTCTACGACTTGCTGCGCACCTCCTGATGCGTCTTGTCCTTCAAGCCCTCGGAACCCTGTGTATCGGGGTCGTGGCCGCCTGCGGTGACGGACCAACCGCAGCTCAAGAGAGGTCGGAAGCCGGGACCCGCCCGGCGCCTGTCCATCCAACAAGACCCACCTTCCAACCGAGGGCACCTGTCGCACCCCTGACCTCTTTCCCTGTTTTAGCGACGAACTCGTCGAGTGCACGGGGGACGGGATCGACAAACCGTCCATCCGGGGGGCCTGGGGTTTCCGAGGTCCCGAAAGGACCGACGAGCAGCGAGGAGGGGGACCTCGAGGGACCGGTGGCCGGTGGCCGCCCCCTCACGGCTGCCCGTCCGATCGACGAGGCGTTCGCCCAACAGGCACCCGCTTACTGGTACAACCTTGCCCTGTCGAACCATCTGGACCACTCGTCCCGAGGACATCCGACGAATCTTGCAGCCGCCATCGAGGCCTACCGGAAAGCCTCGGACGGAGACTGTGCCCCGGCGTTGGTCAATTTGGGGTATGCCCATGACCTCGGGATGGGAGTCCCCCTCGATCAGACCCGAGCGGCGGAATTCTACCAGCGCGCGGCCGAGCTTGGAAACCCGGTGGCAGCCTACAATCTGGGTCGAAAATACTTCACAGGCACCAACGGCCTCCCGCTGGACTGGGCGGCATCCCAGAAATACCTGCAACGGGCCGCCGAGGATGGACTGCTCGCCGCCCAGCACCTCCTGGGTCAGCTGCTCCTGGAACAGGGGAAGAGCGCAGAAGCCTTGGTTTGGTTCAATCTCGCGGCAGAGCATGGCTACATCCCGTCGATGTACAGCCTGGCAACCTTGCTCCACTACGGGGGCAAGGGCATCACCCAGAACCTCCCCAAGGCTGTCCAGTGGTATCAACGGGCTGCCGCTGAGGACTTCGTCCCGGCGCAATTCCAGCTGGCCATCCTCTTCGACCACGGACCCGGGGTTCAGAACTCCATTCTGGCGGAATCGTTTCTGAGGAAGGCATCCGAGCGCGGGCACCGGGAGGCCCAGTACATGCTCGGGGAGTATTATTACCGGGGAAGGGTCGTGCCCGTAGACCTCACTG
>JBDLQQ010000299.1:0-4836 GCA_039800465.1 Verrucomicrobiota bacterium | reverse complement strand
CATCGACAGGGGTGCGGATGTCCGGGTGAAGGACAAGTCAGGCGCGACCCCGATGGATGCCGCCCGAAGGGGGTGGTCCGAGGTTCATGGAATCGCCCGGTTCCTCAGGGTCCCGGTCCATGGGGATGAGGCGGCATTCCAGCAACGGCGGGAGCAGTGTTTTCAGATTCTTTCCCTGCGTGGTGGAGGTGGTCTTGGGGAGCCGAAGGCAACGGATGGGGCGAAGGGGGCTGGAGACCAGGAGGATCTTCTCGCAGCAAGCCGGCGGGCGTATCGGGAGTTCCTCACCTCCGAGCGGTTCGAGGTGAAGGGATCCGGAAGGATTTCCGGGGGTGAGGGTTCAGGGCGTTGGCATCTGGTCTTTGGTTCGGTGTTCGATCACCTGTGGTTCCTCTGGTTTCTCTGTTGGCTCGTGGGATTCTTTGCCTTGGCGGTCTCCGTGTGGGGGCGACTCCGTCTGCCGCGAATCCCTCACCGGTGGCTTCTGTCCCCAGGGTGGCCCCTGGTCCTGCTGCCGCTCACTTTGGTTCCCCAGCTCTGGATGGCGCCCTTCGGGCCTTCCTTTGGGCCGGACACCTCGGTGGGTCTGATCCCGCAGCCGCATCTCCTTGTCTACTACGGGATCTTCTTCGCGGTGGGAGCGCTCTACTTCGAGTGTCGGGATGTGGAGGGTCGGCTGGGGCGTGGATGGATCTGGCAGCTGCTCGGGGCGAACTTGGTCCTGTTCCCGTTGGGATTGGCCACGATGGAACGGCAGCCAATCCTGTCCGGAGTCGTCCAGATCCTCTTCGCGTGGATGATGTGCTTTGGTTTCATGGGACTCTTCCGCCGGTATCTCAGCGGGGAGAACCCGGCGATCCGGTACCTCGCGGATTCCGCCTACTGGCTCTACATCGCACACCATCCGCTGGTCGCACTGCTGCAATCCCTGATCCGGCCGTGGGACCTGTCGCCGATGCTCAAGTGGCTGATCCTGAGCACCTCGTTGATCGGTGTTCTGCTGATCACCTACCACTACCTCGTCCGCAGCACCTGGATCGGCTGGCTTCTGAATGGTCGAAGAATTCCGCGATCCGCGAAGCCGACGGCTTCGGCCAGGTGACGATTTCAGGGGGTGCGGCCCTTCAGGGACTCGAGGAAGGCCAGCAGATCCCGCATGGCATCGATCGAGAGCGATCCCTCCAGGCCTTCGGGCATGAGGGACATCGATCCGATCCCCAGCGACTGGACCTCTGCCCGCGGGATGCGGCGCAGGGAGTGGTCGGCGAGGCGGAGTTCGACGGCGGCATCGGTCTCCTGATGCAGGATGCCCGTCTCTCTCTCGCCATCCCGGCGTACCACCTCGATCGGCTCGTACCCCCGGGCATAGGACGCGCTGGGAAACAGGATGGACTCGAGCAGGTCGCGTCGGGTCCGGACCTCCCCAATCGTCGAGAGGTCGGGACCGAGGTTGCCGCCCTGGCCTGCGATGCGATGGCACAGGGCGCATCCAGAACGGGTGTCGTGGAACACCTTGCGTCCCTCGTCGGGATTCCCGCCGGTCAGGGCAGGCGTCCAGTGGCGGTAGCGTTCCTCGGATCCGGTCTGACGCGATTGGAGTCGGGTCAGCAAGGGGGTGAGGGCTTTCCGGGTCGTTGGACCTGCGGCGGTGGCAATCCGATCGACGGCCGTCGCGGACAGGGCATCCCGGCCGGGTGAGCGATCGAGCGCGGTCGTCAGCGCGAGGGCGGTCTCATCGGCTAACGGTTTCTCGAACCCTCGGAGTAACTGGGTCAACTCCACCCCATTGGCTTGCGCGGCGACTTCCGTTCTGAGGCGCAGCTGGTCGGGGGTTCCCGGGAGCTGTCCCAGGAGTCGTACGGCCTGGAGACGCAGCATGGCGTGGGTGGATGCGGGTTGCCGTGCGATCTCGATCACGACGGCGTGGATCGGATCCGGGAGTGGGTTGCCGGTGCTGAGGGCTTCGGCGGCACGCAGTCGAACCGCTGGGGAACGCTCGGGGCTCAGAGCCACCCGTGTGATCCGGTCGGCCCAGAGATTTGTCTGGGCCGCGTGGGCGAGGGACAGGCTTGGCAGCAACAGGGTGTCGTCGTCGCTCCCGAGGGTCGACCGGATCAGCCCTTCCCAGTCCTTCAAGGCCCTTGGCTGCCCGTCCTGGGCCCAGACCTGGAGCACCAGTCGCCGTTGGTCCATGGCGGTGGATGAGGAGGCGAGGGCGGAGGCTGCCACGTTGCGGACCGCCTCCTGGCTCCAGAGTCCGGAGAGGAGATGGCGCATGGATTCCTGTCTTTCAGAGTCGAGCTTTCGAGTGGTCAGCCACGACTGGAGTTGGACTACGGCTTCCTGCACCCACTGCGGACGGCGTGCGATGGCCTCCACGGCCCATTGGCGGACCCGGGCATCGGGATCAGCGAGGAGGTTTCGGGCCTGTTCCGGGCGGAGCCCATTCCCGGTCTTCTGATCCAGCGCGATGAGGGCCCCGCGTCGGGCTGCGGCGGAAGTTCGGCGAAGTCCCTCGGACAGCGAGGCCTCATCACCCGACTGGATCAGGGCATCGATCAAGGCGTGCTCGAGAAACCGGTCGGTGGCGCGGTCCAGTTCGTCGAGGACTGCGGGGACGCACTCGCCGTTGCCCAGACGCGACAGGGCGGAGGCGCTTTCCCGACGTTCGGCCGGGGAGTCGGAGCGGAGGGCGCGTAGAAGTTCGGGAAGGCTGGCGGCATCGCGGTCGGCGCCGACGGTCCGCTCGACTGCCAATCGAACATCGAGGGACGGGTCCTTGAATCCCTGTCGGATCACCGCGCGCGCCTCCGGGGTCCGGTGTCGCGCGAGGGCCCAGAGGGCACGGATCCTCACTGCGGGGTCGGCGGCCTGCGTGAATGTCGTCCGCAACGCCGCCGAGGAACCGGGTCCGGCACGGCCGAGGAGCTCTAGGGCACGGTCCTGCACTGCGGGTCGGGGTTCCGTAAGACGTTCCGCGAGGACGGTGGGCGTTGGCGCGTTCCAGTCGAGGGCCCGACCCCGGGGATCCCGGACGTTGGCGCCCTCCCTTCGGATTCGGTAGATGGCCCCGAGGCGTTCAGGTTTGGCTACCTGGGCGCTGGGGCATCCGTTGATGAACCAGCCGCCGGTGTCGATGACCAGCAGGCTCCCGTCGGCGTCCTCGATCACGTCACAGGCCCGGAAGTCCGGGTCGGAGGATTCCAGGAACGGAATCTGGCGGGCCTTGAACGTGGCCCCATCGCGCTCCAGGACGATCTGGTCCACCCGGTGGGTGTTGTAGAATGAGATGAAGAAGGTGTCGCGGAAGCCGCTTCCGAAGGCGTCGGACCGGTATCGGGTGATCGAGGACGGCGCGACCAACCCGTAGCGGATCAGGGCCGGCATGAGGGGGCCGGTCTGCTGGAACTCATTGATCCAGGCGTCTACCCGTCGCGGGTACACCCCGTTGAGGATGTAGTGGACGAGGGCGTCGTGCCGGGCCTCGTCGGGATTGTACCAGGTCATGATCCCGAGCATCTCGCCGGCCGGTGTGAAGGCGACCTCGATGGGGTTGTAGGTGCCGCCACCGCAGAAGGTCTCCAGGTGGGAGCCATCGGGATCGCACAGGAACACCCGGGCGGCGGTTCCCTTGTGGAGGACCTGTCCCTGGCGGTCCTTGATCTCGTGTCCGAGTGGGGCGTCGGTGAACGCCAGTCGACCGTCCGGGGTGAGGAAGGGGCCATGGATGTCACCGGCATGCCCCAGCGACCGGAAGGTTCCGACGATGGGGTCGCGTTTATCCGCCACCCCATCGCCGTTGGTATCCTCCAGACGCCACAGGTACGGGGGGCTGGTCACGTAGACGGCGCCCTGATGCCACAGCACTCCGGCTGGGAAGGTCATCCGGTCGGCGAAGACCGTCTTGCGGTCGAACCGCCCGTCGCCATCGGTGTCTTCGAGCCGGCTGATGAAGTTGGGTAGTTCCCGGAGCAGACCGGCTTCGTCGAGGTTCTTCCCGGCGCTCTCGCAGACGTAGAGGCGTCCCTCGGGGTCGAAACCGCCCAGCATGGGGTACTTCACGAGGGGGGAATCAGCGACGGTCTCGACACGGAAGCCCTCAGGCACGCGGATGGCGGAGAGATCCGAGGCTTCTGGGTTCATCGGAAGGCTCCCCAGCAAGACTCCCAGCAGGATACGACCTGCGATTTGGGGACAGGCCCTTTGGCTCACGCTAGGGGGACAGGTCCTTTGGATGGGACAGGGACGGATGATAGGGGGACAGGTCATTAGTACCGGTTTGGGGACAGACCCTTGTGATGAGGGTGAGGTCATTGTTTGGCCTGCGGGGATCGCTTGGGGGCTCACGATAGGGGGACAGGCCCTTTGGATGGGATCGCTTGGGGGATCGCTTGGGGGATCGCTTGGGGGATCGCTTGGGGTCAGGTCATCTATTGATCCCAAGTCCTAATTTGGGACAGGCCCTGGTGTTGAGGAGCAGGGACTTACGAACGGATTGGGGGGCATCAGGCTGGTTATGGTGTGGGTTGTTGGGTCGCTGTGTGGTCCCGCCAGCGAGGGACATACCCTTGAGGAGGTGGCTGGATCGCAAATAAGAGGTGTCGGATATCGGAGGATGTTTCGGAGGCTTTCATCTGGCGGAGAGGAGGTCCAATCCGGATCCGTCCCTGATCGGGCGGGAGGCGTGGGGTCAGGTCATCTATGGAGCCTCGGCACACTTGGAGACCTAATAGATGACCTGACCCCAAACCTGTGACCTGACCCCAAACCTGTGACCTGACCCCAAACCTGTGACCTGACCCCAAACCTGTGACCTGACCCCAAACCTGTGACCTG
>JBDLQQ010000298.1:0-14916 GCA_039800465.1 Verrucomicrobiota bacterium | reverse complement strand
CAACGAGGTGTACTGAAAAGAATTCTGGTTCGAAGAAGCCATGATTGACCCGGCCGAAGCGCTACCGAGTGGCAATACGCCTTAAAAGTCACGTCAGCTAGTGCAACTTCCTCGGACAGTTGGAGGAGGGGCACGACGAGCATCCAGAGGTATTGGCTATAGGGTTTCATCTTGGTTGTGGGTCGGAGTCAACAGAGCCAGAACACTCGGTGTGACCTCACGGTGTGACTGGTTGGATTTGCCTCCGTGATTGGAACAGTGAACTACGAAACAACAGACTTCTTACGAGGGAACCTTACGGGGTGGGTAAAGCCGCAGGAAATAGTCTAGAATGCGCTTAGTTGGTACAACAAAATAGTCACTATGGTTACTGTTCGAAAAGGATGCGCAGCTGGGACGATGCCCGCTGGTGAAGCGTGTCCAAGTTCTAGCGGAACTGGGGAATCGGATCCTGCTCGCCCGCCAACAGCTCGGGCTGACTCAAGAGGACTTGGCGGACCGGGCGGGCATCTCGGTCACGTTTTGTGGTCAGATTGAGCGTGGACGCAGGAATCCCACCTTCGTGGTCGTTTATCGAATCGCCACCGCGCTTGAAACCACGGTTGCCGGCCTTTGTGAAGACATGGCCGAAGGTTCGGACCCTAAGCCCGGATCTCACGCAACACCGCGCAAGCGTTAGAACATTGGGTTGGATTTCTCTGTACCCGATCAGCCCGAAGAATTCGGAGAAAGGCCCTTGAAAGCATCGGTATCGGGGTTGCCATCCGGAGTGACGGCATCGGTGCGAACTCGCCCCCCCGCATCGATAGGCCCTTATTGGGTTTCCCCGGTTTCGGTGACTAATGCGAAGTCTTTTCCTTCGGCGAATCCGAGGTGCCGCAGGCCCCGCAGACTTGGGCGAACCGCTCCCCGGGGGTTCGTCATTTCGACAACCGAGGTAATTTCGAGACCGCGTTGGAGAGGGTGGTCATCTCGTGATGCGTGTAGCTGTTGTTCACCGCAACCGTCTTATGGCCGGTCAGCTTCATTCGCACTTCTTGACTCACTCCGGCGTTGGCCAGCGCGCTGTTGAAGGAGTGCCGCAACGAGTGGAAGGAGAGTTTGGCGAAGCGCTTCCCCTTGGCTTCAACGTATCGGGGGTCTATGCCGGCGGATTCCAGAAGGCGTACGAAGGTGCCCGATAGACCGTTACGTCCGCCGGGACGCCTCGAAGCCAACGAGGGCATTAGGAAGGAATCTGTTTGGTCTCCAGCGATGGACTCCAAGTGTTGCCGCAACTCTGTGGCGAGGGGTACGACAAGGCGTCGCCCCGTCTTGTTTTGGCAGAACGTCATCGTGCCACTGTCGTGTCCGGAGAACTCCACATCCGTCCACCGAAGTTTCACGACATCGCTGAGGCGAGCGCCGAGATAGTAGCCGCATAGGACGGCCGTTTTCCAATCACCTTGGGCTGTCTCGAACAGGTCTCCGATCTGTCGCGGGGTGAAGACGTCACGCTCGATAGGCTGGGACTTTGGCAACTTGATGCCCCGGACGGGATTCTTGTCCAGATGGCCCAACTGCATGGCGCATTTGAAGACAGCGTTCAGATCCTTGATGTCCGCCGCCACCGTGGAGGCCTCCACTTGCCGCGACCGTTCCGTTGCGAAGGCTTGAACGTCCTTGGGCAATATCCCGTTCAAGACCCGTTTGGAGCGAGGGCCCAGCTGCTCTTGAAACTTCGTCATGACACCGCGGTACCGGGCCAACGTCGTCTCCGAGACGGTTTCCTCGAGGGTTTGCAGGTGGCTCTTGAAGAATGTCTCCACCGTCTCCGATCGGATAGATTCCTCGAAGTCGCTGGTTCGTTCCAGAATCTCCGACACGAGGCTTCTTGCCCGTTCCTGCGTGAGGTTTCCGGCACGCGCGACCTTTGCGGCGTGTTCGAGGGAGCGGGCCACCTCGGCGGCCTTGGCAGGTTCTGACGTCTTGGTGGAGCGGTTGACGACGATACCCCGTTCATCCCGAAATCTCGCGTAGAAGAACTTCGACTTGGGGTGCTTCCAGATGCAGGCCACACCGCGACGGTAAGACAAAAAGTAAGACCATCAATGGTGTTTTTCTATGTCCACACATGCTGAAAAGCCCAGCAAAAGCGTATTTTCTGATGTTGGACTTGTCGTACAGGTTCAAGTCCTGTCGTGGGCACCAAACCAGACAACGATCCCCCCTCGAAAGACTCTCTGATCAGGGCTTCCGCGTTTTCACGATCAACGTCCGTAGATTTCGTGCCTCTTCCTGAGGAATCGCTCTCCTCGCTGATCACACAGGAGGTGGAACTGGTCTAAGACCTGCGTCGAAGCACCATCGGGATCGACATCAAGACCATACCTGCCACGAGCAGACCGATGTTTGAGGGTTCCGGAACCACGGCTCCGTACAACGACTGCGCAATGATTGTATGCCCGGCTGTGGTCGGGTGGATGCCGTCCCAACAGAGGTATTTTGCGAGATCAGCCCCTGGAACCGAGCCGCCCGCGGTGGAGGCGTATGTGAGGCCGTAGCCGCCGGGGTTGGCGTTGATCGACGTGATGAGACCGAACGTGTCAAAGGTGCGGATGCCAGTCTCGCTTGAGAGACGCAGCGACAGGGCATCGTTCATCGACTGGGCGACCGTGGTCCCGAGATAGGAGGCCGTGGGTCCGAGGTACGCGATGCCCGGTGTCAGTCCGATATTGGGGACATTCCAGACGACGATGTTCTGCGCTCCCTTACCTTGGAGCGTATCAACGATGCTGCCGACGTTGGCCGCATACTGGGCAGCCATCGTGGCGATCACCGTGTTGGGATCTCCGCCTCCGGCAATGGCAGCGAGTGCTGCGCGAGCGTCATTGCCTCCTCCAGCCACGATGTACAGAGCGTCGGAGGGGGCCTGTCCTGACCCGATGGAGCCGGTGAAAGTCGACACCTGCGTGAGCAGGCTGGGTGGGCCGTCGCTGTTGTTCAATGGCCCTGTCGTCGCACCACCGAATGCGTAGTTCATTCCGGCTCCACCGAGCACGGGGCCGGCCACCTGAGACGGCAGGCCCAGCATTCTGGCGAACTGGTAGGCCCACACGTCACCGTTGCTGTACTGGAGTGAGTTCACGTACGGGAACGTCGGGATGAATCCGTCCGAGGTGATCTCGCTCTGCAGCGTGACGTTGGTCGGAGGTGACACCTTCGAGCCGAGCGCCAGGGCGTTGTTTCCCGGATCCGAGAGGCTATCGCCGAAGATGTAGAGCCCGCTGAACTGGGCGCCATGGCTTGCGGTGGTGAGAAGGAGCTGGATGCCGAGTGCAGCGACGGGCAGGAATCTCATTTGGGAGGGCACGTAATTGGAACGAAAGGGACGGGAGGGTGGTTTGGGTAGATGCGACAGCCAATGCCGAAATGGAGGCAGCAATCCTCCCTCTTTTCTCTTCCTGATCCGTTGCGCATGGAGGTCGCCCAAGAAGACAGAAGGGGATCCGTTGCGGTCTTGAAGCAGGTCAGCAAACCGTTGATGCGGAGCCCAAGGTCTGCGGAGACGACGAAGACATAAGGGCGGTCGTCCCGTGGAGATTCGGTCTGCCGGCTCCCCTAGCCGCCGAAGGGCATGCGGAAGCCGCCGGGCATGGCGGGCATCTTGCCTCCGAACTTACCGAGCATCTTCTGGAAGCGTCCCAGCTTGCGCATCATTTCGCGCATCTCGTCGAACTTCCGGAGCACGTTGTTCACCTCGGCGACGTTCACCCCACTGCCTTTCGCGATCCGTTGGCGGCGTCGGGCGTTGAGGATCTGCGGGGTCGCCCGCTCCGCCGGCGTCATCGCGCAGAGGATGCCCTCCATGCGGCGGAACTCCCGCTCGCTCTTGGAGAGGTCGGCCCCCTTCACCATCTCGGATCCACCGGGGAGGAGGCCCACGAGGTTCTCGAGCGGCCCCATCTTCTTCATCTCACGGAGCTGCATGAGGAAGTCGTCGAGGGTGAAGGTCCCCTTGCGCATCTTCTCCTCGAGCGCCATGGCCTTCTCCTGATCCACAGCTTCAGCGGCCTTCTCGACCAGGCTGACGACGTCGCCCATGCCCAGGATCCGCTGGGCCATCCGCTCGGGGTGGAAGGGCTCGAAGTCCTCGGGCTTCTCACCGACGCCCATGAACTTGATCGGCTTGCCGACGACGCTCTTGAACGAGAGTGCCGCGCCGCCGCGGGCATCGCCGTCGAGCTTGGTCAGGATCGCCCCGGTCAGGTTGAGGGCCTTGTCGAAGTGGGTGGCGACATTCACCGCCTCCTGACCGGTTGCCGCATCGATGACGAGCAGGGTCTCCTGGGGCTTGATGAGGTCCCTGAGGCGGACGAGTTCCTGGACGAGGGGCTCGTCGATCTGGAGTCGACCAGCAGTATCGAAAATGAGCGTGTTCCGCTGCTGGGTCCGTGCGTAGTCGAGCGCCTCCTGGGCGATGCGGTTGACGTCGGTCTCCCCTTTCTTAAGGAAGACGGGCACCCCGAGCTTCTCCCCGAGGACGGCCAGCTGGTCCATGGCGGCAGGCCGGTAGACGTCGGCCGCGACGAGCAGCACGCTGCGCCCCTGCTTGGTGAGGAGGCGGGCGAGCTTGGCTGAGCTGGTGGTCTTGCCGGAACCGTGCAGACCACACATCAGGATGCAGGCGGGGTTGCCGCTGAGCTGGAGGGCGGCGTTCTCGGAACCCAGCAGGCCCACGAGCTCGTCGTGGATGATCTTGATCATCTGCTGTCCGGGATGGACGGCCTGGATGACCTGTTCGCCGAGGGCCTTCTGCTTGACCGACTCGATGAAGTCCCGGGCGACCTTGAAGTGGACGTCGGCATCGAGCAGCGCCATGCGGACGTCCCGGAGCGCGTCGCTCACGTTGGACTCCGAGATCTTCCCGAGTCCCCGGAGATTGCGGAAGACGTTCTGGAGCTTGCCACTCAGCGAATCGAACATGGGTGCACGCTACGGGAGTCGCTGGGTCGTGCAAAGGATGGAGCAGGCGTCGGGGGTCCGGAATCCGCGCCAAGGACCGGCAGGATATCCTGGCTCAAGTGGTGGTGACGGGCTCGGCGATGGGTTCAGGGTTTTCGGTGGCCGGGGCATTTGCATCCGCCCGGGGAACCTCCCATTGTTTCCCTCACATCGGACATGGCTGTCGAATTCAAGGACTACTACACGATCCTCGGCGTCCCGCGGAGCGCGGGCGCGGATGAGATCAAGAAGGCGTTCCGGAAGCTAGCGCGTCAGTACCATCCGGACGTCGCCAAGGACAAGAAGGTCGCGGAGGAGAAGTTCAAGGAGATCAACGAGGCCTACGAGGTCCTGGGCACCCCTGAGAACCGTAAGAAATACGACGCGTTGGGTGCCAACTGGAAGCAGGGCGGGGGGTTCCAACCGCCACCCGGTTGGCAGCAGTCGGCGGGCTCCGGGGGACGTCGCACCCGTCGTGCCGCTCCCGGGGGAGAGGAGTACGAGTTCCACTTCGGGGGGACGGGATTCAGCGATTTCTTCGAGCAGTTCTTTGGACGCCAGGGTGGTTTCCAGGGGGCGGAGCCTTCGGATGACTCTGCCAGCAGCTACGCCCAGCGCGGAGCGGATGTGGAGGGGGAGATCTCCGTGAGTGTGGAGGAGGTCCTGCAGGGGTCGGTCCGGAGCGTCTCCTTCCAGAGGGTGAACTCGAGGACCGGCTCGGCGGAGACCCACCGTTTCAAGGTCCGCATCCCGGCTGGCGTCCAGGATGGCCAGCTCATACGGGTTTCAGGGAAGGGGGAGACGGGTTTCGGTGGTGCGGCGGCCGGGGATCTCTACCTGCGCGTCCGTTTGGCGCCCCATCCGGACTTCCAGATCCAGGGATCGGATCTGACCGCGGACTTGGATCTCGCCCCGTGGGAGGCGGTGCTGGGAGCCACGGTGGATGTGAAGACCCTGGGGGGGAGCGTGAAGGTGCGGATCCCTCCTGGGACGAACGCGGGTCAGCAGTTGCGCGTTCGAGGTCATGGGCTCCCACGGGGAAGCTCCGGGGAACGTGGGGATCTGTTCGTGAAGTTGGCGGTGAAGATCCCGGATTCGGTGACCCCGGCAGAGCGGGAGTTGTGGGAGCACCTCGCGAAGATCTCGCCGTTCAAGCCTCGGGATGGGCGGTAGACTGGGGTCGGCCCTTGGGGGGCTGAGCGCGGAACAAACAGCCGCCTTGGGGCCGCTTTCCACCACGTCATCCCGTGTAGCGACGAAGGTATTTCAGGGCCACGAGGAAATCCTTGGGCCATGGGGCTTCGATCTCGATCGGGGTACCCGTCTGGGGATGTGGGAGAGCCAGCTTCGCCGCGTGTAGGGCCAGAGAGCCGATCAGTGGGCGCTCGTAGTCGTCGTGCTTCAGATGGTAGTCCCGCTTCAGCGAGGACAGGAGCAGGGGTTTGCCGCCGTAGACCCGGTCGGCGAGGACCGGGTGGCCACTCTCGGCGAGGTGGACCCGGATCTGATGGGTTCGACCCGTTCTGGGGTGGGCCTCGACGAGGGAAACGCCGCGGAACTTCTCGAGGACCACGAAGTCGGTGACGGATTTCTTCCCGGATCGGCTCACCCGCATCATCCCGGGTTTGAAGTGGTCCGGTGCGAGCGGCTTGTCGACGGTGAACCGATCCTCCTTGGGCGTGCCTTGGACCAGGGTGATGTAGGTCTTGCGCGGGACTTCGGATCCGAACTGGTTGGCGAGGCGGACCAGATTGGGTTTGTCCTTCGCGAGGAGCAGGACGCCCGTGGTCTCGAAGTCGAGCCGGTGGGCGTTTGACAGGTACTGGAGCTGCCTCTCGGCGGCCCAGGGTTTGCCTGCGGCGATGGCCTCATGCAGGAGGCGCATGAGGTTGGGCCGCTTTGGATCGTAGCGATCGGGCGACGTGAGCAGGCGTGCCGGCTTGTTGATGGCCAGCAGGTGTGCGTCTTCCCAGACGACCGGAATCTCCCAGAACTCCCGCGTCGCGGGCGAGGAGAGCTTGATGACCGGCTGGGCCGGCTTCATGTCAAAACCCAATCCGCTCGGCGAGCTGGGTCGCCCCCGACTTCTGGTATTCCGTGAGGAACCAGGTGTTGAAGGCCTCGCGCTCCCGCTGCTGGCGGAGTTCCCCGAGGAAGGATCCGACGCCGGACTTCACGAGGTCCTCGGCCGGGGCCTTGCGTTCACGGAGGGTCAGGATGAAACCGCCGTCGAAGGTCGGCACGAACTCCCCGACCCCGCCGGGCGACAGCCGACCGGCAGCGGTTTTGACCTGGGACGGATTGATCCGTCCATCGAGGCCCGGGATGCTGGGGGAGCTGGGGGAGAAGCTGAAGTCCACCGGGGTCAGCGATGCGGCCTGGGCGGCGTCGGCGAACGACTTCCCAGCGGCGATGCTGTTGGTGGCTGCTGCTTGGAAGGCCCGGCCGGCATTGCGAGCGGCCTCGGTTGAGGCCGATGTCTTGTAATCGTTCTCGACCTGGCCTCGGACGGCGTCGAGGGACGGGACGGCACTGGGGGTCCGACCGGTGACGGCGCTCACTACGACTCCTTGCTGTCCGGCGAGCGGGGTCAGGAACGGCTGGGCGGGGGTGACCTTGGACAGCGCCTGGGCGATGGAATTGGGGTTGATGTCATCCAGGCCCTGGGCGCGCTCGTTGTCGGCGAACGGCGGGGTCTGCGCGACGGTCAGGCCCTTCTTGGCGGCGAGTGCTGCGAGGTTGGCCGGGGTGCCGGGTTCGATCTGATACAGTTCGTTGGCGAACTCGTTGGCCTGCTGCGCCGCGAGCTGCACAGACCGCTGCTGGATGGTGACCTCGCGGATCTTGGCGAGTGCGGCATCCTTGGCCATGGGGGCGCCGGAGGGGTCCCGGAAGGCGTCGGGCCCGCGCTGGGTGTAGACCTGCTCCAGCTCGTTGGTGAAGTTCGGGCGCGCAGCGATCTCCGCTTCGGCCGTGGTCGTGAAATTGCTCGCCGGAAACCGCACGAACGACAGGGTGACGCGCTCCGGGATGCGGTAGTTGGCCAGGCGGTTGGTGAAGAACTCACCGAGCTTGGCGTCATTCATGGCGACGCTGGCGAGGTAGTTCGACGAGGAGAAGGCCACGAGGGAGACCGTCAGGGTCTCGTTGTCGCGCCGGAAGGTGGCTTCGGCCTCCTGGGGAGTCACAAGCTGGCCGGTGATGCCGACGACGCGCTCGAGTTCCTGCATTCCGACCTCGTAGCGGACGAACTCGAAGAACTCGGACTCGCTGAAGCCGGAAGGTTGGAGTGCGTTCTTGAGGAAGGCGTCGAAATTGACCACCCCGGTCTTGGGATCCTTCAGGTATTCCCGGATCCACGTGGCGACGGCGTCATCACTCACCTGGATGCCCGCCTCCTTGAGTCGAATGCCGAGGAACAGGCGCTGCATGGTCTCCTGCTTCAGGTTGAATCCCATCTGCTCGGCACGCCCGCTCTGGAACGCCTCGCCGTAGCGGAGGAAGCCGCTGAGTTTGGCTTGGCTGAGGGCGGTGCGAACCTGCTGGTCGTCCACGGTCTGGCCGTCGATCGTCCCAATCTGCTGCTTCCCCAGGTTCCCATTGCCGGGTCCCTGGTTGGGGGAGAAGTAGAGGACGAAGCTGATGATGACGGCGGTGATGATCACCACCCACATCCACTGCTGATGCTTGCGAATTGTGCCGAACATAGGGCGAAGCCGGGACAAAAACGTTGCCTCCGGAACGGGGGAACCTAGCGATCCTGCGAAAACACGGTCAAACGGTATTTGGATTCGCGGGCGCTTCCCAGGCGGCTGCGAACCCGATCAAGCCGGTTGGATGGGAGGCATCCGAGGCTCAGTAACCGGGGGTGGGCGATGGGGTGGGAATCGCTGCCGATTCCCGGCGTCGCCACTGGAAGGGATAACTACGGACGATCTCCAAGATCATGGAGTTCAGTCTATGGTCATTGGTGGAGGCCTTCCGGAGCACCTCCTTGACGCTGGGGATGTCGTGGAACTCGAGGCCGCGTCCCAGGGCGTATGCCATCAATTTCTCCGTCAGATGGCGCAGGAAGAGATCCCGTCGGGCCATCAGGGAGTTCTTCAGCTGTACGGGACCCTCCACCACCTCGCCGTTGGTCAGGATGCCGGTGGCGTCCACAGGCTTGCCATCGATCGAATCCCGCCATGCCCCGATGGCATCGAAGTTCTCGAGGGCGAATCCGATCGGATCGAGTCGGGCATGGCAGGAGGCGCACTGGGGTTTGTTGCGGTGCTCCTCCAGACGTTGGCGGAACGTGAGCCCCTCCTTGACGACGTCGTCCGGGGGTAGGGTGGCCACCAGTGGAGGAGGGGGAGGGGGGGGAGTTCCCAGGACTTCCTCGAGAATCCACTTCCCTCGTAGGACAGGACTGGTGCGGAGCGGATAGCTGGTCTGTGTCAGTACGGCAGCCATGCCGGTGATGCCTCCCCGATTCCGGTTGGGAAGCGAGACGCGGACAAGGTTGGTGGAGGCGACCTCGGGGAGCCCATAGAGGCGGGCCAACTCGGCGTTTGCGAAGGTGTAGTCGGCGTCGAGCAACCGCAGGGCGCTCGCGTTTTCCTGGATCAGGGACCACACGAACTCGACCGGCTCGGCAGCCATCGCGTCCCGAAGTCCATCCGAGAAATGAGGGTATTTCCGCCGGTCCGGATGGGCCGTGGTGTGAAGGGTCTTGGTGCCGAGCCACTGGCTGGTGAACTGCTCGACGAAGACATGCGCCTTGGGGTCGGCAAGCATGCGACGGACCTGACAGTCCAGTTCCGCGTCGTTGAGCAGGGAACGGTTTTCGGCCGATGCCAGGAGTTCCTCGTCTGGCGTCGAGGACCAGAGAAAATAGCTCAGGCGGGAAGCGAGTTCGTAGGCGTCGACCCGCCATGGCGTGGTCTGATCTCGCTCCTGCTCGATCCGGAACAGGAACTTCGGAGAAACCAGTACCACTTTGTAGGCCGCCCTAAGAGCCGTCTTTGCGTCGTTTCCCTGGCGCCTATTGCGGTCGTAGAACCCCAGTAGGCGGGTGATGTCCGTCCCGTCGGCTGGCCTCCGGAAGGCCCTGCGGGTGAACTCCAGGAGATTGCGCCGGGCGGTCTCGCGTTCGGTTCGATACCAGGCGGATTGCACCGGGAACAAACGCTCCTCAGGGGCTACTGCCAGCAAGTCGTCGGCTGCTCCCAGGTACCGCTCCATCAGAATGGGGGGTACGTAGAGAGTGTCCGCGTTGTTGTCGAACCCGGCACCCCCGCCGCCATCCGCCGGGAATGCGTCGGCCGGGCTCAAGGTGACCCCAAGGAGATCCTGGACGGTCCGGTTGTACTCCGTGCGGTTGAGGCGGTGGATGGACTTGGCCCCGGGATCGGCAACCACGAACCGGGGATCTGGGTGGTCCAACAGGGTCTGGAGGGCGTCCAGAAGCTGTAGTCGCTGCGTCTCGGTCGGGAGATCGGCACCCGTGGGCGGCATCTCACGGTCCTCGACCGACCGCACCACGGTTTCCCAGACCTTCGGGTTCCGGTAGAAGGCCGCACTGTTGGTCTGGGAAGCCAGATCCACACCGCCCTTAGCCTTCGAACCGCGATGGCATTCCCAGCAGAATTCGCGGACGAGAGGCGTTACCTCCCTCTCGATGGCGTCTGAGGAATCCCCGGCCTCCGCAGAAGCCGCGAGGGCCAAGGAGCCCATCAGCATGAGAATGGAGGTCAAACGCATGAAAGGTCCCCGTCGGCGCCAAGACGCTGGGCTGTCCACGGTCATTCAGCATCCGTCACGTGGCAGGTTCGACGGAATCATTCCCCGACGTAGATGTTCTTCAACTCGGTGTAGCCCTCGAGGGCGGCCATGCCGAGGTCGCGTCCGACGCCGGACTGCTTGAATCCGCCGAACGGGGCCTCCACGTGTACACTGCTGTGGCTGTTGATGCTGAGCACACCGCTCTCGACGGCCCGAGCGACGCGGAGGGCCTTGGGTAGGGACTGGGTCCAGACTGAGCCGCTCAGGCCGTAGGGGGAGGCATTGACCTCCTGGATCATGGCGGCCTCATCCTCGAACGGCGTGATGGCGACGACGGGCCCGAAGATCTCCTCTCTCCAGCAGCGCTCGTCATGACGGACGTTGAGGAGGACGGTGGGCTCCAGATACCAGCCGCGGGGATGGGGACGTCCACCGCCACAGGCGAAGACCGAACCCCGTTTTCTGGCATCGGCCAGGTATTCCTCCACGGTGTCCCGATGGGCCTGGGTGACAAGGGGGCCGAGCTGTGTGGCGTCCTGCGAGGGATCCCCAACCTTCAGGGCGTGGGTGGCCTTCACGAACCGCTCCACGAATGGCTCGTAGATGGACTTCTCGACGAAGACTCGGCTTCGGGCGCAGCAGTCCTGTCCCGTGTTGGCGAAGACGCTCATCGGGGAGCTGTCGGCGGCCCGCATCCAATCCGCATCGGCAAACACGATGTTCGGCGACTTCCCCCCGAGTTCCAGGGACACCCGCTTCAGATCCCGCGAGGCCAGCTCCATGATCCGACGACCGACGTCGGTTGATCCAGTGAAGGACACCTTGCGGATCCCCGGATGGGTGACGAGCGCGTCGCCGATGCGTCCGCCGGGTCCGGGCAGCACCTGCAGGACACCGGGAGGAAGGCCTGCTTCGGTGGCGATCTCGGCCAGCTTGAGAGCGGTCAGGGGGGAGATGGAGGCGGGCTTGAGGATGACGCAATTCCCGGCGGCGAGGGCGGGGGCGACCTTCCAGCAGGCGATCGGGAACGGGAAGTTCCACGGGACGATAGCGGCGACCACTCCGAGGGGCTGTCGGAGCGTGAAGTCGAGTCCGCCCCGGCTGACCGGGAGGGTCTGCCCGCCGAATTTGGTGACCGCCCCGGCGTAGTACTCGAACACCCGGGCACCCAATCCCGCTTCGTCGCGGGCATCCCCGATGGGTTTGCCGATCTGGAGCATCTCGAATTGGGCCAGTTCCTCGATGTGCTCTCGGAGTTTCCGGGAGACCTGAAAGAGGATTTCAGTGCGTTTTCCGGGGGCGAGGTCGCGCCAACCGGACTCCCAGGCCTTCCGGGCCCCTGCAACCGCGGCCTCAACATCGGGGAGGTCGGCGGCCAGCACCTCGGTGAAGACCTCCTCGGTCGCGGGGTTCACCAGGGAAGTCCGCGAGCGGCCCGAGGGGGCGGTGTATCGGCCGTCGAGAAAGAGGTCGGTGGGAAACTTGAGGCTCATCGTCCCTTCAGTCTCCGCGAAGCGCTTTCAGGGAGCCAATCGTAAACTGTGGCGAGTGAACATGTGGACCTCTCTTGTCGTGCCTTGAATAAGGCGTCAGTCTGCCGCCTCTAATTCTCCCACGACTGCCATTTCCATCCCGTGAATCTACTCCAATTCTCCCGACTCGGATTCGGCCTCGCGGCGGGTCTCCTCTTCGGTTCCGCGCCAATCCTGGCCCAGGGTTCCGGTCAGCCCGTTCGCGGACCCTTCTGGTCCGGAACTGTGATGCTGGCCAAGGACAAGGCGGCCGCCATGAAGGGCGTCGCCATCACCCTCGGGTCCAACAAGAACGCCTATGTGGTCTATGACCTCGACACCCTGCGGCTTGCCGCGGCGTGGACCGGCGAGTTCCTCGAGTTCGGCAACACCCTCACCAAGATCGAGTGGCCGCCGCCGCCGTCCATCAAGGGCACGATCGCGTTCACAACGGCCAATGAGCCAGGGTGGTCTGGTCCAAAGGGGGCATCGTCCGACCCGAGGACCAAGCCCCAGGGGCCGTTGCCGAAGGACTGGGCCCACTACTCGGGTCTCTATGTGAATGGTGACCGCGTGGTGCTCAGCTACACGGTTGGGGGAGTCCCGGTGCTCGAGACGCCGGATGTCTTCGAGGGGCCGGCTCCCGTGTTCACTCGAACCCTGGAGTTTGGGCGCCCAGCCAAGTCCGTCTCAGTGCTGCTCGCCAGCGGCATTGACCAGAAGGTCACGGCAGGCCGGCAGGGGCTTTTCACCCAGACGAACGGTGTTCCGCTGTCCGTGGCCTGGTCGACGGGTGCCAAGGGCACTGGGGAACTCAAGCTCCTGCCCAACGGGGATCTCGTCCTCCAGCTGGACCAGGTGGTTGCCAACCAGCCCATCACCATTGCCCTGTCGGCGTCGGCTGCACAGCCCACCTTCGCGGGTCTACCCTCGGTGAATGCTTTGACCCGTGGGGGTGCCGCGCGATGGACCGAGAGGTTGGTGACAGAGGGCAAGCTGGGTTCGGAGTCTGGACCCTATGCGGTCGACACCATCATGGAGCCTTTCCCGAACCCCTTCCAGGTCAGCATGTTCTTCGGCGGGTTCGACTTCCTGTCCGGTGGACGCGCAGCGATCTGCACCTTCCATGGGGATGTCTGGATCGTCTCGGGTATCGACGCGACCCTGAAGAAGCTGACTTGGAAGCGGTATGCCTCCGGGTTGTTCCAGCCCCTCGGACTGAAGGTCGTGAAGGGAGACATCTACGTTGCGGGCCGTGACCAGATCACGCGACTGAAGGACCTCAATGGAGACGGCGAGGCCGACTTCTACGAGAACTTCAACAACGACACCGTGGTGACCCCCAACTACCACGAGTTCGTGCTCGATCTTCACACGGATTCGAAGGGGAACTTCTACTACGCCAAGGGCGCCCCTTGGGAACCGAGCGTCTCCTCTCCCCACCAGGGAACGATTCTCAAAGTCTCGCCCGACGGGAAGAAGCTCGAGGTCTTCGCCAGCGGCCTGCGCGCTCCCAATGGCATGACGGTCGGGCCGGACGACACGGTGCTGGTGGGCGACAATCAGGGGCACTGGATGCCGTCCTCGAAACTCAATTTGGTGCGACCCGGATCCTTCATGGGGATGGTTCCCGCGGCGCAGCGCGAGTTGACCCTGAAGTACCCGGACGGCCGGGAGATCCGAGTCAACCCGAGCGATCCCGCAGCCCGGGCTGCGAACAAGCTCAAGGGGTGGGACGGTGAGATGCCCATCCCGACCTCCTATGACGAACCGATCTGCTGGCTGCCGATGCGCTGGGATAATTCCAGCGGTGGCCAGGTCTATGTCACGAGCGACCGATGGGGCCCCTGGAAGGGTGCACCTCTGTTCATGAGCTATGGCAAGTGCCTGCTCTATGCGGTGCTCATGGACAAGGTGGGTGATACGGTCCAGGCCAGCATGGTCCCGTTCGGGCTCAAGTTCTCCAGCGGCATCATGCGGGGGCGCTTCAGCGACCAGGATGGCCAGCTCTATCTGTGCGGTCTCAAGGGCTGGCAGAATGCGGCCACTCGGGACGGTGGATTCTATCGGGTCCGTTACACGGGCAAGCCGGTCCAGATGCCGATCCAGTCGCACGTCGCGAAGAATGGCATCCGGATCAAGTTTAGTACCGATCTGGACGGTGCGACGGCGCAGGACGCCTCCAGCTATGCCGTCGAGGTCTGGAACTATCGGTACAGTGGTGGCTATGGCTCGCCGGAGTTGTCGGTGAAGGAGCCGGGCAAGCAGGCCCATGATCGGCTCGAGGTGAAGTCGGCCCGGTTGGCGGCGGACAAGCGGACCCTGTTCCTGGAAATCCCGGGTCTGACAGAGGCCGACCAATATAGTGTCCGCTACTCCATCTCGGCAGCTGATGGCGCGGAGCTGAGATCCGAGATCATCGGAACGATCCACAAGGTGGGTCCTGAGGAACCCTTGGCGTCCCGCTGAGGGTGGTCACCGGGTGGAGGCTGCCTGACTGGTGCAGCCTCCACCGGTCGATTCTCTGATCGTGTCTGAAGCGTTCGAAGGGTTCTTCTCGCCGTCACTGGTGGGAAACGTTATCCACCTGCTCAGTGAAAGAATCGACCCGAGGTAGCTTTCTCCGGCAGAGCGCTTGGTTGTCCTTTGCCACTGT
>JBDLQQ010000297.1:0-3014 GCA_039800465.1 Verrucomicrobiota bacterium | reverse complement strand
GATGGCAGGGGCCGGTCGAGATGCTCGACAAGGTCCTCGATCTCCATGCCGCTGATCTCCGCGCCGGGATGGGCGAGGAGCCGATCCAGTGCCGTCTCGAGGAGCACCTGCGCCCCGCGCTGGTGGAGGGGTGGTGGGGTGTTCGGTGTGGAGGCCCTGGTCGCCCTTCGGAGGGGCTCCCGCGCCTCGACTGCCCCGGACCAGGCCATGATCGCCTCGGCTCTGGACCCCGATGGAGTGGGGTGCTTGAGGATCTCCCGGGTCTGGTCCTCGATCCAACTTCTAAGGCGTCCCTCGTGCTTGGGATTCCGGAGGGCTTGGGTGATGACAGCAGGATCTCGTGCGACCACCTGATGGCACAGGTCGAGGCTGTCCTCCCGGGAATGCCCGTTGTCCCGGAACTCGGCATAGACAGGCCACCAGAATCGGCGGGTCACCGTCGCGATGCTGTTGTCGATGGGCTCGTGGATGTTCCAGCCCCAAGGCATTCAGGTAGTCTGGACGGAGCGATGGAAAAGTCCACACCCCAGCCCAGTCGGCCAGCCGGGGTGTGGACATCGCCTCAGGCCCGGCTCCGGGCCCCGCAGAGCCGACTGGGAAGGGGCCGTCCGTGTTGCCTTGAGACGCTCAGGTCCTGGCGGAAGGCCTCCATGTCCGGATCCAGGATCATGTCCCGCCGCTCCATCATCCGCCGCAGCTTCCCCAGGGCAGAGCCCTGGATCTGGCGGATGCGCTCCCGGGTGACGCCAAACCGGTTCCCGACCTCCTCGAGGGTGCGCTCGGGTCCTCCATCGAGTCCGTAGCGGTACCGGATGATGGTCAGCTCCCGCTCGTCGAGCTGTCCGACGAGTTCCCGCAGCAGGTCGAGCCGGGTCTGCGCCTCGTAGTCCTCGTAGGCGGTCTGGGCGTTCTCGTCGGGGACGATGTCCTGGAGCTGGGTCTCGGCATCGTCACCCATCGGGGCATCGAGCGAGGCCGGGCGGTAGCTCGCGGCGATCAGCTCAGTGACGCGTTCGCGGGTCATGTCGAGCGCCTCGGCGATCTCGGCATCGGTGGCCTCGCGTCCCAGCTCCTCATGGAGGCGGTTGGCGGTCCGGCGGATCTTGGCGACGCGGTCGACGAGATGGACGGGGAGGCGGATGGTCTTCCCCTGGTTGGCGAGGGCCCGCTTGATCGCCTGCTTGATCCACCAGGCCGCATAGGTCGAGAGCTTGGCGCCCTTCCGCGGATCGAACCGTTCCACGGCCCGCATGAGTCCGATGTTGCCCTCGTTGATCATGTCCAGGAGCGGCAGTCCCATGCCGTCGAAGTCCTTCGCGATCTTCACGACGAGACGGAGGTTCGACCGGATCATGTGGTCCCGGGCCTCGGCATCCCCCTTCCGGATCCGCGCCGCCAGGGCGTTCTCCTGCTCGACGGTGAGCAGCGGGGTGTCGCTGATCTCGCGGAGATACCTCCGGAGGTTGTGCTCCCCGTCCCGCGCAAGGCCCTTGGGCTCCCGATCGCGGGTGGGGGACGGGGGCGGCTCGACGTCGGCGCGGGGCACCGAGATCGACGGGAGGGTGGTCGTGGCCAGGCCAGGGGTGCGGCCCTGGACCCGGGGATGCCGCTGGGTCCGGGTGAGGGTCTCCGAGGGACGGCGTCCGAGGATGCCTGAAACGGGGGAGGGCTTCCGGGTGGGGGCGAGCCCCCGGCGTGGGGCGGTTGTCGCAAGGGCGATCTTGGAGGCGATGAGTGTCATGGGGATGTGGTTTGATTTCTTGGGTTGGCTTCGCGAGGTTCCACTGGGCTCACCTCGTTCATTGCCCATTCAGACGCCCTCCAGCGCCCCGTGATCGGTTGAAACACCGCCTCCGATTCCAGCTTACAAGACCGTCATCTGGACGGTGCTGGCATGGGGTGGAATCCGGGGGTTGAGCATCCCCAGGGCGCCCGTCCTGGAAGGCCCGACACGCGGGCGCGGCGGGTTCATCGCGGAGGACCCCGGATGCAGGAGGCGGACCCGATCGGCAGACCCCGATCGGCGTTCAATGGGCCCGGGATCCCGCTGCCATCAAGGGGCGGATCGTGCCGGAATCACCCCGTTCCATGGGGTTCTGGACGTGGGGTGTGTTGGGCGACCGAGCGGTGCTGGATCCACGGGGCCAGCCCCGTGGTCCAGGGCGAGCCGATCAGTCCACCGGGAACAGGAGCACGTGTTCCGGAGCGACACCGAGCGTGACGACGTCGCCGGTGCGCACGGGATCGGGACCGGACAGGTGGTGCCAGCGGAGCCGGGACTCCGCCGTCAGCTGGATGACCGATTCGTCATGTTCGCCGGAGACGGTGGAGGTCAGGACGGTCCCCGGAAGGCGGTTTGGGCCCGGCTGGAGGGGGTGGAGATGACGGGGGCGGATGCCGATTTGGACCTCCGTTCCGATCCCCATGGAGCGGTCGGAAGACGACCAGAGCGTCCCGGCGTCCGATTCGACCCGGACCCCGTCGGCCCCGAGGCCTGTGATCCTCCCGCGCCACCAGTTCATCTCGCCGAGGAAGTCGGCGACGAACGGGTTCCCAGGGTGGAGGAACAGGTCCGAGGGGGGGCCTTCCTGCGCGATCGCACCCTCCTGAAGCACGGCCATCCGCTGCGCGATCGACAGGGCGTCCTGTCGGTCGTGGGAGACGCAGACCATGGGGATCCGGAGTGTCTCCTGGATCCCGACGAGTTCCTCGCGGAGGCCGCGGCGGAGTGGGGGGTCCAGATGCGAGAGGGGTTCGTCCAGCAGGAGGAGTCCTGGTCGGATCACGAGGGCCCGTGCGAGGGCGACCCGCTGCTGCTGGCCGCCGGACAGTTCGGTCGGCCGCCGCCCCTCGAAGCCCTCGAGCCTCACGAGCGCCAGGGCCTCGGCGATGCGCCGCCCCCGTTCCGCTCCGGTGATGCCGCGGACGTCGAGCCCGTAGCCGAGGTTGTCGCCGACCGTGAGGTGGGGCCACAGCGCCGGCTGCTGGAACACCAGGGCCGTCGGACGCTGGTG
>JBDLQQ010000296.1:0-16805 GCA_039800465.1 Verrucomicrobiota bacterium | reverse complement strand
ACACGATCATCGTCGTGGAGTTCAGCCTCGACCTCATGAGTTGGTTCGAGGTGGCCACCGTGGTCGGGGCAGGGCCCGGCACACCGGTTGTCGTCCCGACGACACTCGGACCGGAAACAGGTCTACCCCGCGGCTTCTGGCGGGCCCGCATCCCCTGAGAAAACCCGTCGAAGCCAGCCTCTTCGGGCCAACCCGGTCCAACTCGGGGGTTGAGCAGTGGAGTCTCGGTTTGACAGCCTCCACCGCGATTCGGAGACCGACAGAATGCCTGCCATGACCCAGACCCGTCTGAGGGAACTGCTCGACCAGATCACGCGCACCCGGGTGCTGGTCATCGGCGATGTGATGCTGGACCAGTTCATCTGGGGCCGCGTCAGCCGCATCTCGCCCGAGGCCCCCGTCCCGGTGGTCGAGTTCGAGCGGGAGAGCTCCATGCCCGGCGGCGCCGCCAATGTCGCCCGCAACCTCACCTCCCTCGGGGGACAGGCCGAACTGTTCGGGGTGGTCGGTCGGGACGCGAATGCCGCCGAACTCAAGCGTCTCCTGAAGGATCAACGCGTCGGCTGCGGCGGGCTCCTCGCCGTCAAAGGCTACCACACCGCCACCAAGACCCGGATCGTCGCCCACAAGCAGCAGGTGACGCGCCTCGACCGGGAGACCCGGGGAGACATTTCCCCGGCAAACGTCCAACGTCTCCTCGCCAAGCTGGACCGCATGCTGGACCGGATCGATGCCGTCAGCATCGGCGACTACGCCAAGGGCCTCGTGACCCAGCCGCTGCTCGATGCGGTCCGGGAGCGTTGCCTGGCCAAGGGGCGATGGCTGAGCCTCGACCCGAAACCCTCCCACGCCCTCGATCTCCGCGGACTCTCGCTGCTGACGCCCAACCGGAAGGAGGCCTTCGAGTTGGCCGGCATCACGGATTCCGTCCGCAGCCCACAGCCCCTGAAGGACGGCCCCCTGCTCCAGGTCGTTGAGAAGCTCCTCAAGGATCTCCAGCCCGCCCTCCTGCTGATCACGCTCGGGGAACTGGGGATGATGCTCTGTCAAAAGGGCCGGGCGCCGTTCCACATCCCGACGGTCGCCCAGGAGGTGTTCGACGTGTCGGGTGCCGGGGACACCGTGATCGCCAGCTTCACGCTCGCCATAGCGGCAGGGGCCTCCCCCATCGAGGCAGCCCTCTTCTCGAACTACGCGGCAGGAATCGTGGTCGGCAAGATCGGCACCGCCACGGTCACCCCCGCGGAGATGCTTCACTGCCTCGAAAAAACCGCATGAACAGCTCTCCGGCTCCCCGCGCCGTCTTCCTCGATCGGGACGGCACCATCAACGTCGACCATCACTACCTCTCAAAGCCGGAACAGTTCGAGTTCATCCCTGGGGTGGAACGGGCCCTGCGCCAACTCCAGGATGCGGGATTCCGCCTGGTCATCGTGACCAACCAGTCGGGAATCGGTCGCGGCTACTACACCCTCGCAGACCTCGAGGCGATTCATGCCCGCATGCTGGGACTTCTCCAGCCGACGGGTGTGGTGTTCGACCGGATCTATTTCGCTCCGGAATCCCCGGAGGAACCGAGTCGGGGCCGCAAGCCCTCACCGGCCTTCCTCTTCGATGCCCGGGACGAGTTCGGGATCGACCTGTCCCAGAGCTTCATGGTCGGGGACAAGTGGGCTGACGTGGAGGCCGGACGGAACGCCGGCTGTGCCCGGAGCCTGCTGGTCCGGACCGGGTACGGCGCGGAAACGGAACGCAAACAGGCCGCCCACCTCGGGCAGACGGTCGTTGTCGACGATCTCCCCGCGGCGGCGGCCTGGATTCTTTCCGAACAGGCCGCCGGTCGCTGACGGCGGCCCGTGTCACGGTCTCTCGGCGTCCCTACTACTGGGCCGCCTCGCGGCCCGCGACCCAGAGCACGCCCTGCTGGAGCAGGCGCTGGTAGGCCGGATGGCTGTGGGCCTGGCCGTCATGGCCCAGCGTGATGCAGGCCAGACGTCCCTTCCCCACCTGGCTCACCCAGGCCACCGGGAACACCCGTCCGTCCGCCGGAGACTTCCCCGTGGCGAGCACCTTCCGGGCGATGCCCTGGTCATCCCGGACATCGTGGTAGAGCTCGTCGGTGATCTTGAACGAGGCCGGCAGTCCGGCGGACACCGGCGATTGGACGTCCGGAAGGACCGTCACCTCGAACTCGCCGTAGCGGTCATGGCTCCTGGAGCCACCCCCCACCAGCTGACGGTTGTACTCGGGCCAATCCGCCCAGTTGTACCAGAGCGCCGGATGGACCAGCAGCAGCCCCTTCCCGGCCTTCACGTGGTCGAAGACGGCCTGTCGCGACTCGGGCCGGCCGATTGGCTTGTTGTTCGCGAGGTAGATCACGTCGCAATGCGGCGCGGCATCGGCGATGTCGGCGGTGTTCTCGGTGTAGACCACGACCGACTTCGGCAGCTTCCGGAGCACCTCGAGGTCCTGCAGGTTGAACCACCGCTGGAAGTCATGGCTGCTGCCCCCGCCCACCACGAGGACGCGGAGGCTGCCCGGAGCGGCCGCTGCGAGGACCGCGGCGGCATCAGAACCCGTCTTCTGGGCCGCAGCCCCCTTGGGCGGGGTCGCCGACCGCGGACCATTCTCCGCGGTGATGGCGAACAGCGTCGGGGCTACGTCGTTGTCGAAGCTCTCGAGCGTCATCCGCTCGATCACGTTCGTCCCCTGGACGTCAGCGCTGTGCCAGCGGATCTGTCCCCGTCGGGTCCACTGCGGCAACCCCTTGGACTTCGGCACGTCGATCTGTCCGATGTAGTCGGCGATCTCCTGTCCGTTCCGGAACAGGATCTCCTCGTTGGCTCCCCCGGCGAAGTGGAGGGTGACCTTGAGCACGGGCAGCTGGTCATCGCCGACGGCCGGATAACCCCAGCCGGCGACGCCACCGAGGAAGTGCAGCCGGCTGGCCGCCACCCCCACCTTGGCCTCGACCCGCTTCGGCAGGTTCTTCCGCGACCACGCATTGGGCGCTCCGCCGCGCAACACCACCACGTTCGCCACGGCCTTGGTCGGGCTGACCACGGTGAACGGGATGTCATCCACCTTCTTGAGACCGTAGCTCCGGAAGGTGACGGTCTCGTCGACCACCTCGGGATCGTTGTAGAGACCACGTCCGCTGTTGGCCGTGAAGGCACTGGTGAGATCGACCATGCGGAACCGGTTCTCGTCGGCGCACAGATAGGCCAGGAGATCCCGGAGTCCCTCGGCACCCAGCTGCTCGAAGCCCTCCGGCATGAGGGAACGGCCGGAGCTCGACCGCGACTTGATGTCGGCCTTGCGCAGCGTGTAGTCGCCCGTCGCGTTGCGGAGGACGACCTCCTGGCCGTTCTCGCGGTCGATGATGCCGTCGTAGGACTGGTCATCGCGGGTCTCGATCAGCGTCGACACGAAGTTGGGCTCCACGAGCCGGTTCGGATCGATGATGTGGACCAGGAGCTCCTCGGGACCGTGGGCTCCCATGCCGGTGAGGTTCGGGGCCAGGTTGCGGCCCTCGGTCTTGAAGACGTGGCAGCCGGCGCAGTTGGCGGTGTAGACCTTCCTGCCGTTCTCGACGTTGCCCGCCTTGTGGATCTCCGGCGTCAGCTGGGCGATCAGGGCCTCCTTCTGCTTGGCCTCGGGTCCCTTCAACTCCTCGATGACCGCGGTGGCCCGCTTGGCGACGGCGGCGTCCGGATGGGTGCGGAGACGATGCTGGCGGGCGGGTCCCAGCTGGAGCAGGTCGACCTGCTTCGCGGCGATGAGATCCAGGAACGCCGCCGTTGCCTCAGCGCGCTTCACGACCTGGCCGAATGCCGGCTCGACGAGTTCGGGCGACAACCTCGGGAAGGCCTTCACAAGGGCCAATGCGGTATCCGGCTGGGATCCCAGCGCGTCCACGATGCGCTTCTGGAGGGCCACGCCGGTGTTCCCTCCCAGCAGGGCGACGACCGAGGGGACGATGGACGGGTCGACAGCCCGGACGCCGATGAGGTTCACGGCGATCTGACCCCGGACCTCGTCGCTGAGCGAGGTGTCGGCGAGCTGCTTCTCGGCGCGGACGACCGCCGGCTTCACCGAGGCGGCGAGCTCGTTGCTGGCATCCCAGCGGGCGACCAGAGGCAGCGCGGACCCGGCGGTGCGCTCGGTGGCCAGGAGGGTCTTGAGTGCAGCAAGGAGCGGGGCCCCTGCGGTGGGCTTCGCACCGGACTTCAGGTTGGCGGCGAAGCTGTCGAGGGCGATCTGCTTCAGCGGGTCCGCAGCTGCGGAGGCCCCAGCCACCAGGGTGACAAACCGCGCGGCCCGGTCGCCCTCCGACTGCTGGGCGGCGAGACGGGCGAGGTGCGGCACGTAGCCGGCCACGAAGGCCGGGTCCTTGGACTCGAACGCGGCCTGGAGGAAGAGCAGCGGATCCGCGGCGGCGGCACCGACCGCGGCTGACTCCAGCCAGCGGTCCTTCAGGCCCGGCCAGGCCGCCACGACCGCGTCGGCGATCTGCCGGGAGGGCGGCAGGCCACCGAGGGCGACGAGCGCGTTCAGCCGCGCCCGACCATCGGGATCGGCGAGCAGGGCCTGGATCGCCTTCACCGCCTCGGCACCCACCTTCGGCTGCTCCACCGCCACGCGGGCCGCGTTCTTGCGGACCGAACCGTCCTTGTCCTTCAACGCCGCCAGCAGCAGGCCGTCGTTCAGCTCGTGGAGGTTGTTGAGCGAATAAAGTGCCTGGATCCGGGCAAAGCGGCTTGGGTTGGACTTCAGCATGTCGGCCAACGGGCTTCCTACCTTCTTGGGCTGGGTCTCGAGGAGCAGGCGGTTGGCCGTGGAGCGGACCCAGCCATTGGGATGGGCCAGCATCTTCACGAGCTGGGCTGGGTCACCGGCCGGCAGTGCATACGGCGGCAACGGACGGGCCTCCTTGTGCTGGATACGCCAGAGGCGGGTGAACTGGTGGTCGCGATCCGGTCGGGCCGCGGCATTGCGCGCACCGTGGGCCGGGCCGCGGGTGTCGTTGTGCACCGCGATCTGGTTGTAGAAGTCGACCACGTAGAGCGCACCATCCGGGCCGACACGGCTGTGGATCGGACGGAACCAGTAGTCGGTGCTGGCCATGAACTCCGTCTCCTTGCGGCCCGTCTCCTTGCGGCCCTGGTAGGTCGCCCCCTTGGGATCGAGGAACTCATGGTGGAAGAGCTGCCGAGTGGCCTCCCCCATGAAGAACGAATAGCGGTCCTCCGGCGCCCACTTCTCAGGCCAGGCACCGCCATCGTAAATCGTCGCGCCAGCCGCCGCAGTCCAGGCGCCGACCCAGTCGATCTGCACGTAGGGCTGCCGCTTCTCGTCGAACGCCGGATAGATCTTGTTCTCCTCGATGATGTTGAGGAAGGACTTGAGTCCACCGACCTGCCCGCGGGCCAGAGCCTTCTCGGGGATGACGACATGGCAGATCGGTTCGCCACAGGTCGCCGTGGTGAAGACGATCTCCCCGTCGGGCGCGACCTCGCAGCCCCAGGTGTTGCAGCCGCCGGCGGCGATCTGCTCCAGCATCGATCCATCCGGGCGGAACCGGTAGATGCCGGCGGCGATGTCGCCGAAGTCCTTGGATCCGTCCCCGGACTTCACCCGCCCCCGGGTGTAGCCCACGGCTCCGTAGATCCAGCCATCCGGTCCCCACCGGAGATTGTTGATGACCGCGTGGGTATCGAAGGTTCCCCAGCCCGTGTAGAGCGTCTCCACCTTGTCTGCAGTGCCATCCCCATTCGTGTCCCGGACCCAGAGGATGTCCGGAGCCTGCGAGACGATCACCCCGTCCTTGTAGAACACGAGGGAGGTCGGGAGTTCCAACCCCTCGGCGAACACGGTCTGGTGGTCCATGACGCCATCCCCGTTGGTGTCGGTGAGGATGGAGATCCGATCCTGGGGCTTGCGCGGCTGCTTGCCGCCCACCGGGAAGGCCTTGGGATCCCGGGCCCAGTTCCAGTAGGCCTTGAAGTCGTTCTTGTTGACGTCCCTACCGCCCGGGTACTCGGGAGTCTCGACAACCCAGAGGCGCCCCTGGGGGTCCCAGTCGAGGGACATGATCTTCTTCGCGACGGTCTCGTCGGCCGCGAGGGTCACCTGGAACTCCGGGTGGAGCTGCAGGGTCTTGACCGCCTCCGGCGCCGGCTTCGGCCCACCTGCCGGGTACCGCAAGGAGGCCAGTTCGGCCGGCTTGCAGAACTCGTCGACGTTCGCGCGCTTGCCGGCCCAGGCGATGCCGCGGAGGAGGATGGCCCGGTAGTGCGGCGTGTTGAACACGTCATACTCATGGCCCGGCAGGCTCACGAAGGCACGATACGGGGCCGTGCCCCCCTCCCAGGTCTTCTGGTGGGTCCAGATCTGGGGCCAGATGTTGAAGACGTCGACAAAGCTGACCGCGAGCACGTCGATGTCGGGAGCGAAGTCCATCCGGTTGTAGACCTCGTCCTTCCAGTCGAAGTTGGAGACGCCCCGGACGATCGGGTTCTCGGGCTCGACGAAATACAGACCCACCTCGCCCTCGTGCCAGGTGGTCTTCTTCTCGCCGTCCCAACGCCAGGCACCGCCCTGGACCTTCCTGGCCCACTCGTGCTGGTCCCCGGCCACGACGCCGTCGTGGAGCACCACGAGTCCCCCGCCGCGACGGAGGTAGTTCTCAAAGCGGGTCCGCTCCTCGCCGACGATCCGCATGCCGTCGGCGGCGTAGATGATCACGACGTCCGACGCATTGAGCTGGGCCTCGGTGGGGAACTGCATCGAGCCGTCCACCCGGATGCCCCGTTCGCCGAGGAGCTTCGTCCAGTCCCCGAGGAACCGGGGGTGGTCATGCTGGTTGGGGCCGTGTGTCTTGACCCCACCCCGGATGAAGACCCGGAGGGGGTCGGCCGCCTGGAGGATCTGGAGGGCCAGCAACGAGGTGCAGGCCGCCACAAGGAAACGATGGAGAGTGCTCATGCCGATGGAGTTTCGGGAGTCTAGGAAACCCAGCTCCTCCGTCCACGAGTTTGACGAGGACACGGCACCCCATTAGGACCGCATCCACTCTCCATCAGCCCAATCCACGGTCGCGCCAACTCGGCGCCCGGGTCGGATCACCGGTGCAGTCCGGCCACCCCGTTGGGCAGGGCGTACAACTGTCCCACCTCCGCCTCGGTCAACGCGCGGTTGAAGATCGCCAGCTCATCCCAGAGCCCCAGATAGCCGATCCCCATCATGATGTAGGTCTTCTCGAGATCCCACGTGAAGGTCTGCTGCCGGGCCGGGATCCGGGTGACCGGGCGACCATCCAGATAGAGCGTCACGACCCCATCCGGCTTTCCGGTGTTGAAGTGCTCGAAGGTGAACGCCACATGGGTCCACCGACCGCGTGCGAACGGGGTGGGCGCGGGGGCGGCCAGATGGGGCTTCTCAGCGGCCGACATCTCCTCCCATTTCCGGTTCTGGGGATTCCACACCGGGACATCCGGATAGGCGCCGATCCGGAACGGCACGTCGTTGGTCCGCTTCTCGAACTCGACGAAGAAGGCCGCATCGTTCCAGGCCTTCGTGGTGATCTGCAGCGGATCGCAGAACCCCATCGCCAGATCCAACTGGGGATCCACGCTGAGCCAGAACGAGACCGTCCCGCTCCATCCCGTCCTGCGGTAGGCGATGTTCCCCGGGGCACGGAAGCAGGCCAGCGTGGAGGTCTTCACGAACCGCAGGGCATTCCCATACCGCCCCACCCCCTCCGCCACCCGGACCTCCCCGTCGGGCGGGAGCCCAGGCGTGGACTCCGTCCGCTTGTCGTGGGACGGCGCATGCAGGAACCGTCGATCCCCCCGGGCGAAGTCCGCATCCACCCCGTGGTCGAACGACGCATGGAACGTGAGGGCTCGGGCCATCTCGGACAGGTCCGCAGCCAGGCCCAGGGACACGGCACCGAGCAGGACGACCAGCGCCAGGGGAGAACGGCGTTGCCGCGGGAAGAGGGGGAGACGCATGACGCCCGCGAGCCTAGGGGTTCCCTCCGACCCGGCTGAAGCGCGAAAAACAACCTGGGACGGATCCCATCACCCGACTTCGCGACTCGAGACAACCCGACCTGTTGACTCGGGCGGTTTCCGACGATACTTGCCTCCCATGAACCGCCTCGTCGCCCTCACCACCCTCGTCGTCAGCCTCTCGACCACCTTCGCCGCCGACACTCCCAAGTCCTTCCCGGTCGGCGGACTGACCTTCCAACGTCCCGAGGCCTGGGGCTGGGTCGAGACCCGGTCACCGATGCGCAAGGCGCAGCTCTCGGTGCCCGGATCCGATCCAAAATCCGGGGGTGAGGTGGTGTTCTTCCACTTCGGCCCCAACAACGGCGGCGGCGTCCAGGCCAACGTCGACCGGTGGCTGGGACAGTTCGAGGAGAAGGGCCCCGCCCTCATGTCGAAGGTCGAGACCGTCAAGGTCCGCAACCAGGACCTGACCTTCGTCCGGGCGCAGGGGACCTACCTGAGCGGCATGCCGGGCGGGCCGAAGACTCCGCAGCCCGACACCCTGCTGCTCGGGGCGATCGTGCCGGGGCCCGAAGGCGCGGTGTTCATCCGCTTCACCGGACCCTCCGCGCTCGGCAAGTCCGCCGAGCCGGCCTTCCGCAAGATGGCCGAAGGTGCCACCGAGGCGAAGTGAGCCTTCGTCCCCGACGCCCTGGGCCCACGCCTCGGGACCCGGGCTCTCTCAGACCTTCTTGGTGATCTTCACGCCGAGCTCCAGGAGCTTCTTGGCGTCGGCCATGGACTTGGCCTCGGCATAGATCCGCAGGATCGGTTCGGTGCCGGAACCCCTGAGCATCAGCCAGGATCCGTCCTCGGCGATGAACTTCACGCCGTCGAAGGACTTCACCTCCTGCAGCGGGGACTTCAGCAGCTTGGCCGGGGGGTTGAGCTTGCAGTACTCCATCAACGAGGCGCGCTTCTCGAGCGGGAAGTGGGTGTCGATCCGTGCGTACTCGTGCGGACCGAACTCCTCCTCCATCTCCGCGAGCAGCTCGGCGACCGACTTCTTCTCGACCGCCAGCATCTCGAGCAGCATGAGACCGGCGAGGATGCCATCGCGCTCCGGGATGTGCCCGGGGAACCCGATCCCACCGCTCTCCTCGAAGCCGAGGAGCACCCCGCCCCGGATCATCTCGCTGGCGATGTACTTGAAGCCGACACCGGTCTCGACCAGCTCGAGCCCGTAGGCGGCGCACATGCGGTCCACCATCGTGGTGGTGGTGAGCGCCTTCACGACGCGTCCCTTCTGGCGCCGGTTCTTCACGTAATGCCGGAGCAGCAGGCAGATCAGCTGGTGGGTCGTCATCGGCGTCCCATCCCCCATCATCCCGCCGACCCGGTCCGCATCGCCATCGGTGACGAGGCACACGTCATGGGGATTCTTCGCCAGCCACTGGGCTGATTTGACGTAGTTCTTGGCGATGGGCTCCGGATTGATGCCGCCGAAGTTCGGGTTGTGCTCGGCGTTGAGGGTGGTCACCACGCACGTGGTCCCCGCCAACAATTCCTCGAAGCACCCGGCGCCGACGCCATACAGCGCCTCATGGGCGAAGCGGATCCCGGACGCGGCGATGCGCTTGAAGTCCACGAGCTTCTTGCAGGCAGCGTAATGCGGGGCCCGGAGATCCCGGACGACGATCCGCTTGGACTTCACGGCCACATCAAAGGCGGTCCACTTGATGGTGCTCTGGTCGACGCATTCCTCGATGCCCTGGCATATCGACGCGTCCGCCGAGCCGCCGAACCAGGCCTTCACCTTGTACCCGTTGAACTCGGGGGGGTTGTGGCTGGCGGTGATCATTACGCCGCCCGCGGCCTTCAACGACTTCACCGCGAACGACACGGCCGGGGTGGGTACCGGCGAATCCCCGAGGATGACCTCGTACCCATTCCCGGCCAGGACCTCGGCGGTCCGGCGCGCGAAACGGTCGGACAGGAAACGCCGATCGTAGCCCACGACGATGCGTTTCTGGGTGCCCGCGGGGGGGTGGGCCTTCCAGTAGTCGGCCGTCGCCTGGGCCACCCGGGAGACGTTCTCGAACGTGAAATCCTCGGCGATGACAGCCCGCCAGCCGTCGGTTCCAAATTTGATTTTCGCAGCCATAAAAAGGGCTGGAGAGCAAATCACGGACCGAGTTCCGGGAGAAGCACGAAGGCCACAGGGGAAAGGGTACCGATTCCCAACCTGATTTCCCGTTCTTCCTGAGCGCCACCGCGCCTCTGCGGGCGATTCTCCCCTGGATTGAGGCTTTGGGAAGGTGGGCATGAACACCATGGAAGCGGGGAGGAGACTCCCGCTGAGGCGCTGAGGCGCTGAGGAAAGAAAATCCAACCGATCCGTCCTGGGCTCGGATCCCGCCCACTCGCCTCAGGACTTCGCCCTGGCGCTCCGTCCCCTGGCCTTCCCCACAAACCGCTCCACGTATTTGCCGAGCAGATCTGCCTCGAGATTGACCCGGTCTCCCACCTTCCGCTCCTGAAGTGCCGTGACCTCCCAGGTGTGCGGGATGATCCAGATCCGGAATCCTCCCCGGGTGACCCCGGCCACGGTCAGGCTGATGCCATCGACGGTGATCGAGCCTTTGAAGACCACATAGCGACGGACGTCTGCCGGCGCGGCGATCTCCAGGACATGGTCCCGGCCCTGCCGCTGCCACCGGGTGATGGTCCCGGTGCCATCCACATGCCCCGTCACGAAATGACCGCCCAGTCGATCCCCCACGGCGAGGGACCGCTCCAGGTTCACCAGCGAACCCGAGGTGACGGCGGAGAGATTGGTCCGTTCCCAGGTCTCACGGAGCAGGTCGAAGGCGAGTCGTGCAGTCCGCCCACGCCGGATCGCGGCAACCGTGAGGCAGCAGCCGTTGACGGCAATGCTGTCGCCGAGGTGGACCTGTCGTGCCGCGACGCCTGCGGCGACCTCGAGTCGGATCGATTTCGGCGAGGGCTCCACCGCCAACACCTTGCCTGTCTCCTCAACGATTCCGGTGAACATCAGTGGGATTCCTCAGGAGTGTGGGATCGGCCGCCGAAGCATCACCCCGGCGGTCGAAGGCCTCGCCGAGCATCGATTAGGGACACGCCAGATCACCGGGGTCCGTTCATGAACCACATGGTGGTCCCGATGATCGCGGCCGCGATGATGCCCACGATGATGGCAGCCACCAGCTGCTGCTGGCGCTTGCGCCGGTTGCTCTTCCCCTGTCCGGGCAGGAGGTAGTACCGGTGTTCTTCGGGATTCTTCTTCTTGCCGAACCACATGGGGTGAACCGTGAGTGCTGGCGATCTTATGCCCGGGCCCGGAAAGGGAGGCAACCCGGGACATCCCGGGAATTACCGACGCCCTCCTCGATGGTGGAAGCGAAGGAGGCGGGATCAGGGGGCGGTGGTGACGGTCAGCACATAGACGGCAGCCGCTCCGGCCTTCTCCGTCACGCTGCTGACCGCGAGCAGGTAGCGTCCGGCCGCTGGCACCTTGAATTCGATCCGAGGATCCCTCCCGAGGCCCTTGCTGTCGTCGTTGCTGGTGAGGATTCGCCCCTGGGCGTCGTAGAGGGACAGGGTGGCGTCGAGCGTGGCACCGAGTCGTTCGGACATCACTTCAGCGCGGAGAGTGTGGCCCGCATCCATGTCGCAGCGGAACACGTCGACATCGGTCAGGGTCTCCAGTGCACCGCGCACCGCCTTTCCAGGCTCCAGGGCGGCCGCTTCCCGAAAACCATTGTTCGGTTCCTGCTCACCAAGGATCGAGCCCGCCGCCGTGACGAGCAGCGGGAACGGTCTAGATTCCCCATCGGGCGACACCGCCACCAACGCGATGTTCGTGCCGGCCGGAGCGTTCGCTGGCAGCGACAGCTCGACTTCCAGCCGCTGGTCTCCGACACGTTTGGCGTCAAAGCCGTCGATCTTCGCGGCCGCTCCACGATCCTTGATCTCGGCGGTCAGGTCCGGCGCCAGGCCGGTCAGTCTGAGGGTCGTGACCGGGTTCAGGTTCAGGCCGCGCACGGTCAGCCTCTGGGGGGATCCCGCCTCCACCCCGAGCGGCAGCACCACGGCGATGGCCGGTGGCTCAGGCTTCGGGGGTTCCGGTTTCTTGTCGTCCGCCAAGCCCACGAAGTTCAGCAGGGCTGCGGCCAAGACGCACCCGAGACGCATTCCGGAATCCAGGATGAACGGCATCCGACCGGATCTCCCGGACTCAACCATAGAGCTCCTTGACGACGCTGCCCTCGTCGAGAATCAGGGTGGGTCGTCCTTCCGGGGTGACGATGGTCTTGCCGGGGTCGATGCCGAGGGCGTCGTAGACCGTCCAGCACACGTCGGCAGGCCGGACGGGGCGATCGGTGACAAAGGCACCGTTCTTGTCAGTCGCGCCGAGCACGTGGCCGCCCTGCACACCGGCACCCGCAAAGAGCAGAGACGCCGCCTGGCCCCAATGATCACGTCCTGCGTCCTTGTTGACCTTGGGAGTGCGACCGAATTCGCCCATCACCACGACGAGGGTCTCCTTCAGGGTACCGCGGTCGTGCAGATCGTTGAGCAGGGCACTCAAACCCTGGTCGAATTCGGGCAGCTTCTTGTCGAGGCTCTCGAAGATCTTCGCGTGATGATCCCAGCCTCCGTAGTTCACCGTGACAAAGCGCACACCGCTCTCCACGAGGCGTCGGGCCAGCAGGCAGCTCTGTCCAAACTCGGTCCGACCGTAGGTGTCGCGCAGTGACTCGGATTCCTTCTCGAGGGCGAAGGCATTCTGGGCGTCCGGCGACAGGATCATGTCGGCGGCCTTCTGGGCGAACTCGTCGTAGGTGGCCATCTGGTCGTTGCCGCGGATCTGTGCCGAGAGGGTGTCCACCGCCTGGAGCAGGGTCCGCCGTCGTTCCAGCACCCTGGGCGTCAACGGGACTGGGCAGGCCAGATCCCGGACCTTCCAGGACGTGTCGTTGGGATTTCCGGCCTTGAAGGACTCGTAGCGGCCCCCGAGCCACGCGCTCTTTCCCAGTTCCCAGGTGAAGCTGGGGTTCTTCGGCACGGCAACGTAGGGCGGCACCTTCCCGACGAATCCCGTCTCGTGCGCGACCATGGCGCCCATCGCCGGGTGATCTCCGAACGGCGTCCCGAACTTGCCAGAAAGCACCCAGTTGGTCGCGGTCTCGTGGTGGTCGTTGTCGTGGGCGCCCGAGCGGACCAGGCAGACCTTGTCCATCGTCCGCGCCATCCGGGGCAGGAGGTTGCCCACCTTGAGTCCGGTGACGTTGGTGGGGATCTCGGTGTACTTGCCACGGATCTCCTCGATGGCTCCCGGCTTCAGGTCGAATGAATCATGATGCGAAAGACCGCCTCCGAGGTAGACCAGCAGCACCGACTTGGCTCGGGGGGCCTTGCGCACCACCCCATCGGCGGAACCGGCGAGGGCACGCTCCCGGGAAAGCACACCGGGCAGCGAAAGCCCCAGCGGAGACAGCGCACCCAGGCGCAGGAATCCACGTCGCGAGAGGCCGCTGCACCAGGCTGCATGCCGGGACGAGAGGGAGATGTCGATCATGGCGTGAATCGGATCCGGTCAGTGATTGAAGGCGAACTCCTTCGTGTTGAGCAGGGCCCAGAACAGATCGGGCAAGACATCCTCGGGCTGGGTGTCCGTGAACTGGGCCAACACACGTTCCAACTCCACCGCATTGGGGCGCCGTCCCACGGTGATGAGGTAGAGTTCATCGACCAGTCGCGGCCAGTCGGTGGAGGTCTTTGCCGACGAGATCAGGCCCTTGAGCCGTCCTTCGGGGTGCTGGATCTTCTTGTTCAATTCCTCGCCATTCTGGAGGTGCAGCAACTGCGGCAAGGTCACGTCGCCGCTGCGTTCGCACGCGCAGGCCGTCACCCGTTCGCTGCGACCAAAGAGCGTGAGGAAGTAGCTGCTGACGGTGGGTTCCGGCACCTGCACGGCTCGCAATCCCAAAGGAAAACCATCGAACCGATCCGGCACCCCGGTGGCGGCGCTGATCGCATCGGCCATGACCTCGGCGGGCAGTCGGCGCGCGTAGTAGTGGGAGTAAAAACGGGTGTCCGTCTCGTTGCCGCGGACGGTGCGGGCGCTGAGCTGATAGGTCCGCGAGTTGAGGATGAGCCGCATCACGTGATGCAGGTCATAGCCGCTCCCGACCAATTCCCGGCTGAGCAAGGCCCACAGCTCCGGATTCGAGGGCGGGTTGCTCGCGCGCAGGTCGTCCACGGGCTCCACCAGGCCGGTTCCCAGAAAGTGTTTCCACAGACGGTTGATCATCGCGCCGGCGAAGTAGGTGTTGTTGGTCGAGGTCAGCCACCCGGTCAACTGGGCCCGCGGATCCGTGTCGGGCCCGAACTCCATCGCCGTGCGGTCGAGGGGACGTGCCTCGACGTGGCGTTTCGTGCGGGGCTGCCACGCCCGGGGACTCCGTTCACGGATCTCGACCAGTTCACGCTTCCTGGAGGCGAACTCGCGTTTTCGCTCGCGGAATTCGCCCTCCACGGCTTCTAGCTGCTTCCTCGTTTCCGGCCCAGCAGCGGGGCTGGCCGCTCCCCCCTCAGAGCCCCAGGCCAGGAGCTTTGCCTCCGCGTCCCGCAGTTTCTTCTCCGCCTCCAGCAGGCCCTGGGTCCGTTCGCGTTCTTCACGACTCTGGGTCAGAAGGGTCGTGGCACCCTCCGCAGGCCCCTTCCGGTCGAGCGTCACACGGTCGAAGAAGGCCGCGAAATGGTAGAAATCGTCCTGGGTGAATTTCTCCAGCGGATGGTTGTGGCATCGGGCACAGCCGATGCGCGTGCCCATGAAGGCCTGCGCGACCGCATCCGTCACCTCGCTCTCGGTGGAACGCTTCTCACCCACCAGGTAGACGTAGTAGCCGATCTCCGGGTGCTGCACGGAATCGCCGCTCGCCGTCAGGACGTCGCGCACCAGCTCATTCCACGGTCGATGGGCGGCCACCTGATCCCGGAGCCACCCATGAAAGGCCCGCACGTTCTTGGCACCGCGGACATCATGATCGCGTTCCTTCCGGTTCTGGAACAGATCCGCGAGTTGGAGTGTCCAGTAGTCGGCGAACTCGGGACGCCGGAACAAGGAGTCCACCAGGGCCGCACGCTTCCCGTGGGAACGGTCGGCCTCAAAGGCGCGCACCTCCTCCGGGGTGGGCAGTGTCCCCAGGGTGTCGAGCATCGCCCGACGCAGGAAGGTCGCGTCATCGCACCGCGGCGACGGCGGAAGGTTCAGCGACTGCATCTTGGCGAAGACGGGGACATCCACCGGATTCTGACCCCGGGTGAACTTCCATCCCTCGACCACGTTGGTGAATGGAATCGTCACCCGGACGATTTCGACCAGTCCCTGGAAATGGATCCGTATGGCGGTCTCGCCTGGGCGGATTGCCTGGATCCGGCCCTCCGGGGTGACCGTGGCGATGTTCTGGTCGTTGGAAAAAAACTGGCTCAGCCAGGTGACATCCCGGATCCGCCCATCGGACCAGTGGGCCCGCGCCAGAAGCTGCTGGGTTTCGCCAGGGGCGAGGAGGCGTGCCAAGACCGAACGGTCCGCAACCGGAGTCTCCGATGGAGCCGGAATGCCGGCGAGGACCTCCAAGTGGCGGGCATCGGTCTCCTCGTCGGTGGACTTGGGTCCGGGCGCCCGGGCGGCGATCCATTCCGCCAACAGGCGGTGGTAGCGGGAGCCCTCCGCAAAGCGCACCTTGCCCTCATGCGGGACACGGCCCAGCGGCTTGGTGAGGAGCAGGGATTCTTCGGGAAAGGCAGGATTGATCCGGCGTCCACTGACATCGTCCACCACCCAGCCATAGTCGAGTTCCGGGGCGTAACCCCGGAGCGACAGCTTGAAGCCGTTCTGACCGGCTAGCTTGCCATGGCAGGCACCCATGTTGCAGCCCGACCGGGTGAGCAAAGGCTCGATCTCCTGTCGGAACGAGGGCGCGCTCCGGTGGGCGGCGTCCTGCACGACCACGGCAACGGGGTGGGTCTGTCCGCCGAACTGGACCAGGACCTCGGCCTTGCCATCCCCCACGGCCTGGACCGTGCCGTCGGGAGCCACGGTCAGGACCCTCTCGTCCGTGCTGCTGAAGCGGGCATCCCGCGTGACGTCGAGAAGCCTCTGGTTCGGACTGGGCCCGGAATCCGCCGGTGCCGAAACCAGGAGGCCCTGCGAGTCACCGGTTCCCCGCAATTTCAGGCGGGTGGGTTGAACCCACAGCCGAGGACCCACGACGTCGTCGGCCAGTGCCAACCCGACAACAGCAACTCCAGCGATCCAGGCGCAGGAGCGCCAGAATGCCAGCCGTGTCGGGAGGGTATTGAACATGTTTGCGGACAGACTCGATGGAGGGATCAGCACACGGTGCTCGGCGGACAAGACACCCCTCAACGCATTGGAATGCGATCCGGGTGGTCCGATTCGCCGACAGACCGATGGCTTGGTTCTCCAGCCTCCCCACGACACCGGATGCCCAAGAGACCGTTCACCCTCCGGGACCGATCCTAACTTCAGATCTATCGGGTCGACACCATGGCGTCCACCCATTTGGTCAGGCGGTTCCCGACATAACGACGACGCGGTGACGCGGAGGGAAGACAAGTCCAGCTCCTCCGGGCAGGTCCGTCCCCATCCACGGGTTCCCGTGGACTCAATCCGCGAGGAGTCGCCGGTAGAATCCCAACGCCACCTCGGCGGTCTTGTCCCAGGTGAACCGCCGTTGGACGTGTTCCCGCGCCTGA
>JBDLQQ010000295.1:0-7408 GCA_039800465.1 Verrucomicrobiota bacterium | reverse complement strand
GGCCTCACCGAGAAGGGCGCCACCTTCAGCGCGTCCCAGGAACCCTTCGCGAAGCTGCCCCGGGTGACCGATCTCGATGTCGACGCGATGTCCACCCTCTACGCCGCCAGCTGGAAGGGTGCGTCGTTCACCTGGGTCGGACACGAGGTCGGATTCATCGTCCGGGCCCGCCCCTCCGGATACACACCGGAGCCGCTCCCCGATTTCGGGAAGCTGTCCGATGCGGAGCTGGTCCGCGGCCTCGAGTCCCCCAGCCATCGTCGCCGTCTCGAGGCCCAGCGGACGCTCCTGCGCCGTCCTGCTCCTCCGACGCCGAGGACCACCGCAACCGCGAATCTTCTCCAGGGGATCGCGGCCGACGCCTCCAAGCCGCTCGCATCGAGGGTCGCCGCGGTGTTCACGCTAAAGCAGTGGCTGGGGGTCCGTGCAACCCCGGCCCTGTTGCAGTGGATCCGCGACGACTCGATAGCCCCCTGGGCGATCCGCGCCCTCACGGACCGGTCTGGCGAACTCGCCGGAATTCCCACGACCGCGTTGGTCGGAGCGCTCGGCTCCCCCCGCGAACGAACCCGTCGCGAGGCAGCGGTCGCCCTGGGCCGACTCGGTGATCCCACAGCGGCCCGATCGCTGACGGCCGTCCTGTCCGACGCCGACCCGATCGTCTCCCACGCCACCATCCAGGCGCTCCGAACCCTGCGGGCCGATGAAGCCTGCCTCGCCGTCATCGACAACCCGGAGGCCCCGAAGAGCCGTCGGAACGGAGCCCTCCAGGTGCTGCAGTCCCTGCATACCCCGGAGGTGGTGTCCGCCCTGACGGAACGCCTCGGGCGGGAGTCCGATCCCGAGCGCCGGGCTGGACTGCTGACGGCCTTGTGTCGGCTCTACTTCCAGGAAGGGATCTGGAAAGGCGATTCCTGGGGAACTCGTCCCGACACCCGGGGGCCATTCTACCAACCCGAGGCTTGGAGCGAGACTCCGAGGATCGCCAAGACCCTCAAGCAGGTGCTCCAGCAGACGGATCCGAAGGAGGCGGCGTTCCTCGGCAGGGAATTCGCGCGCCATCGGATCCCCGCCGCGGAGGCTCTCGACACCCTGATCGCACGCGCCTCGACGGAGCCGACTCTCGGGCCCGCCCTCGCGGCACAACTCGCCGATGCGGAGCAACTACCGCCATCCGCGGTCCCCCTGCTCGTCCGACTCGTGGGCGCCCAGGAGACCGGCGATGCCCCGCGCGCCCAGGGTGTCATCGCCCTGACAAAGTCACCCTCGAAGGAGGCGTGGCAGGCGATCCTCGAGAACTACGCCCGGGTGCAGCAGACCCGGACCGAGAACAACCTCGCCGAAAAGGCGAGGAACGCAGTGGCCAATGCCACGGCACTGGATCAGGTCCACGAGGTCTTCGAGACCCGTGCCGCCCGGGTCGATGGACCAGCATCGCTGCTCGCCGAAGGCATCCTGCTGCGAATGGCAGCACAGAAGACGGGTTCCCCGGAGGCGCGAGCCGCCGCAACCCGATCCATCGACCAGGGCTGGTCCACCCCGGCGCGACGCATCCAGATCCTGAAGGCCGCCGCCCAGATCCGCGACGCGAGCCGCGCGGCCCAGTTTGTCGCAGCGCTCGACGACCCCGACCGCGACGTCGCCAATGCCGCGAAGGACACCATCCAACGCCTCAAGATCGACCCGGCGAAATTCCGTACCGAGGCCCAGTCGCCGAAGGTCGGCGACCTCAGCGTCGGAGACGTGATCGAGGCCGTCGCCTCCGGATCAGGCGATCCGGTCCGGGGCGAACAACTGTTCACCCAGGTGGGCTGCAATGGCTGCCACACCGTCCGGAAGGAGGATGCGCTCAAGGGGCCGTATCTGGGGACCATCGCCAAGACCTACCGCAGACCTGCCTTGGTGGAGGCGATTATGATCCCCAACAAGACCCTGGCCCAGGGATTCGTCGCCAACCACTTCGAGTTGAAGGATGGCACGGAGCTCGATGGATTCGTCGTCCGCGAGGCGGCCGACGCCGTGACGGTCCGCACCATCACGGCGCAGGAGCATGTGATCCCGGTCGCCTCCATCACCCAACGGGAGAAGCAGCAGAAATCCCTCATGCCGGAGGGCCTCGTCTCCGGACTCACCGTCCGGGAACTCTCCTCGCTGATCGACTACCTGGAGGCGCTGTCGCGACAGCCCTGATCCCAAGGATCTGGACCGGATGCCTGGAGACTCGAGACCACCTCAGGCAGGACCCACGAGCCACCACATCCCCACACCTACGGCAGAAGCCGCGCATAGGCGGAGGAGGTTCCGGTAGTTGGAACCCTCGCGTCCCAGCCGCCGAGCCCCCCACGCGATGAGGTTGGCGAACATCATCATCCCCAGGACAGTCCCGGCAGCGAAGGCCAGGAGGTAGGTGATCGCGGCCGAGGCGGTGGGGAGGGCCAACGCCGGGAGGACTCCGAGGAAATGAGAGCTTCCGGCGAAGCCATGGAGCGTCCCGATGCCCAGAGCGGCATGGGGATGACCCTGTCCCGCGGGGTCATGATCCCCATGGGCATGGGAATGGACATGCAGATGGGCGTGGGTCTCACCATCATGCGTGTGGTGGTGGGTGTGGATGTGGAGGCGGGCGGCCTGACGGAAACCCCAGACACCAATCCCGATCAGCATCGCGCCAACGAGACGGTCGCTCCATCCCGAGATCGCCTCAATGGGCAGGGCCTCGCGGAGGCCGAGAGCAGCCAACCCGACGAGCGCCACACCCGCGGAATGGCCCAGTCCCCAGGGTAGGCCGATCCTCCAACCCTCCCGGTGGGAACGCGTCACCAGCGGCGCCACCGCCGCCAGATGGTCCGGTCCCGACCAGACGTGGAGCAACCCCGCGCCCAGACCCAGGATCGGAATCAACATGGCGCCGAGGATGGGGGCCGACCCAAGCCGGGGCAATCGCCAGCTTCATGAAGTGGATACCGATCGCCGAACCCCGGATCAGGAATCCCCAGCCATCAGCATCTTCAGCATCTGGACACGACGATCCAGGAAATCCCGAGTGACCCTCACAGGCTCGGCCTCCTCATACCGGATCTGACGGATGCCCCACCCGCCCAGCTCGTGGATCACGGCATGCGGATAGGCGAGGAGGATAGGGGAATGGGTGGCGATGATGAACTGGGAACCCCGGAGCACCAGACGATGCAGATGCGCCAGGACCGTCAGCTGACGTTGAGGCGACAACGCAGCCTCGGGCTCGTCGAACAGATAGCATCCGCCTCCCTGGATCCGATGTTCCATCAAAGCGAGGAAGGCCTCCCCATGGGAGCGCTCGTGGAGGGATCGGCCCCCGTCGTGATCGAACGTCCCGGTACCCCACTCCCTCTCGCCAAGCTCGATCTCGCTGGCCACGTTGTAGAAACTCTCAGCCCGGAGGAACCACCCCTCCCGGAAGTGGCGACGACGCTCAAGGGTGAGATACCGGTGTAGATCCGAATGCGTAGTCAGAGTGTTGACCCTGTGGTCACGGCTCCCGCCTTCTGGATTGAACCGCAGTCGGATCGCAAGCGCCTCCAAGAGAGTCGACTTCCCAGATCCATTCTCCCCGATCAGGAAGTTCACCGCTGGATGGAATTCCAGCCGCTCGAGTGACCGCACCACGGGCATGGAGAACGGATACGCGTCGAACGAAGGAACCCGGTCCCGGTCCAGCCGGATGGCCGACAGAAAACCACCCCCTCGCGGAACAGGCTCCGAGCTGGAACCAAGGCCAAGCAGTGTCTGTCGCGGTTCAACCGGGTCCATGATGGAAAGAGCATCCCTCCGACCACACCAGGAATTGTGGCAGACAGCAAAAAGGGCAGGCCCTTCGGCCTGCCCTGATACCTCGGGTGGGAGGTGGATTTATTTCGCCACGGGACGACGACCGCGCTTCTCGGTCTTGGCCGCCTCCTTGCCCTCCTCGGCGGTGGGGGCCGCAGGGGTCTCAGGCAGCGGGGTCGTGCTCTTGACCACGATCTTCAGGCTGCAGCGGACCTCGGGGTGGAGGCGGAGTTCCACCTCATGATCACCCACCGCATGGATCGGCTTCTCGAGGTGGATCTTGCGCTTGTCGAGGGCCACATCGAGCTGGGTCTTGAGGGCGTCGGCAACGGATCCAGAGGTGATCGAGCCGAACATCTTACCGTCCTCGCCGGTCTTGACCAGAAGGGTGAGCGTGACCTTGTTCAGGCTCTTGGCCAGCTCGGTCATCGAGTTCAGCTCATGGGCCTCCCGCTCGGCACGACGCCGCTGCAGGTTCTCGATCCACTTGCGGTTGCCCTGGGTGACCGGGACGGCGAGGCCGCCCGGGATGAGGAAATTGCGGGCGTAGCCGGAGGTGACGTTGACGTGGTCCGACTCGGCGCCCAGGCCGACCACGTTCTTGATGAGGATGACTTCGGTTTTCGACATACGATGACTGGTTCAGGTGGGGAAAGTTTCAGAAGGGGACATCATCCTCCTCGGGAGGCGGTCCATCGGAAGTGGGAGGCTCGGTGGGATTGGCAGGACGGGACGGGGGACGGCTCGGTGCCGCGGCACCCTGGGAACCCTCGGCACGCCCACCGATGAACTGGAAGTTCTCCATGACCACCTTGAGGGAGCTGCGCTTCTGGCCAGTCTGCTTGTCGTCCCACTGGTCCAGACGGAGCCGACCCTCGACGAACAGCGGGTTCCCCTTGCGGAGATACTGGCCGATCAGCTCGGCCTGCTTGCCCCACGCATCGACATCGAGGAACGTGACCTCCTCCTTCGTCTCGCCGGTCTCCGACTTGTAGGAACGGTTGACAGCAAGACCCAGACGGGCCACGGCGGTCCCCTTGGGGGTGTACCGGAGCTCCGGATCCCGGGTCAGATTACCCAGGAGGATCACCTTGTTGTAGCTGGCCATGGGTCGAGGGCGGCAGGACCGCGTTGGGTTCAGGCTTCGACAGGGGCGGCCACGAACTTGGAGGCCGCACCGAACTGCACCCGGTAGACCTCCGGGACGTGGACGAACTTGCTCTGGAGAGCGGTCATCACGGTCGGAGTCGCCTCGAACACAACGTTCACGAAGTGTCCACCGGTGACCTTCTTGTCGGTGACCCGGGCGAACGACTTCTTGTCCATCTTCTGGACGGTTTCAACCTTGGCGCCCGACCCGGCGAGGAGGCTCTTGACCTTCTCCACCACGTCGTTCAGGCCCTCCTCCCGGCCGGCGAGATCGAGGATGAACAGACCTTCGTAACGTTTCACTGCGTATTCCTTTCTCGGTTCGTGGAATCTTTCGGGGGGACCGGCCCTGAACCGTTGAAACGATTCATCGCCCGCATCACCCCGTCGGCCAACCAGCATTCCACCTGCTGGCAGGCCCTTGTCAGAACTTCATTCAGGACCGGCTGTTCGTCGTCGGAGACGACACCCAGCACATGACCCGCAATATTACGCCGATCTTGCCTCGGTCGCGCAATCCCTACTTTTAGTCGGGGATAGGCTCGAGTGCCCAGCGCCTGCTCGACGGATTCCAGACCGTGATGACCCCCGGGGCTGCCCTCGGGACGGAGCCGCAAGGCTCCCAACGGTAGGTCTGCATCATCGACCAGGATCAGGATATGGTCCGGGGACACCTTGTAGAAGGAGGCAACCCGGGCCACTGCCTGGCCGCTGGCATTCATGAACGTCTGGGGGCGGCAGAGGATTACCCTGCACCCGGAGACTCGACATTCGGCAATCTCGGAAAAGAACTTGGATTCCATCCGCCACGATCCCCGCCAGCCCTCGGCCAACCGGTCTGCCAGCATGAAGCCGGCGTTGTGACGTGTGTTCCGGTATTCGGGACCCGGATTCCCCAATCCCACGATGAGCGATAGATCCTGCATCGTGGACACGAAGGGCGGGAATCCCCATCGGGGCTACCCGCGCAGGGACGGCTACTTCTTCTTCTCGGGAGCCGCCTCTTCCTTCTTCTCCTTGATCATCTCGGGCTGCTTCGCGGCCTCACCCGCGGCAGGAGTCGTCGTCTCAGCCGCCTCGGCAACCGGCGCCGCCACGGCCAACACCGGGATCTTCTTGTCGCCCAGAATCTCGACTCCGGCAGGGGCCGAGATCTCCCCGATGTGGAGAGTCTCTCCCACCTTCAGGTTGGTGACATCCACGTTGATCTGCTCCGGCAGGTCCTTCGGAAGGCAGCGGACCCGGACCCGGAAGCGCACGTGCTCCAGAGTGCCGCCACCGTTCTTGACGCCATCGGGAACACCAACGGCCTCGACAGGCACTTCGATCGACACCTTCTCGTCAGCCTTCACCTCGTGGAGATCGACGTGGAGGATATGGCCGGAAAGAGGATGGTGTTGGACGTCCTGAACCAGCGCGAGCCGGCTCGGCTTCGCATCACCCTCGACCGTGAGGTCGACCAGGATGATCTCGGTATGGGCCTTGTGGACCAGTTCATCGAACTGCTTGGAGTCGATCTCGAGATTCTGGGGGGGATTGTGACGTCCGTAGATGATGGCCGGGATGCGGCCGCTGCTGCGGATCTTGCGCGCGCCCTTGCGGCGCGTCTGGGTGCGCGGTGAAGCGCTGAGTGCTAGTGATTTCATGTCGGTCGTATCTGCCGGCGGCCAGTTCAGCTGGTTCGCCCGCCCTTAAACTCGAACAGGGACGTGACGCTGGAATTGTGGTGAATGCGCTTGATGGCCTCACCCAACAACTGCGCCACGGACAAGGTCGTGACGTTTACCCCGGGATAGACGGGGCGGAGGACCGTATCGGTCGTGATCAATTCGTCAATCGGAGAATTCTTGATCCGCTCGACACCAAGGTCCGTGAGGAGCGCATGCGACACGCAGGCGATGATCTTCTCCGCACCACGCGACTTCAGCAGGGCCGCCGCGCTGGTGAGGGTCCCGGCCGTCTCCGTCAGGTCGTCCACCAGCAGGACATTACGCCCTGCGATGTCACCGATCACCGCGGTGGCCTCCGTCTCGGTCGGGCTCTTCCGCCGCTTGGCCACGATCGCCAACTCGGCGTCGAGCCGCTGCGCATAGGCGTAGGCCATCTTGATGCCCCCCACGTCCGGACTGACCACCACGAGGTTCTCCAGATTCTTCTTCAGCAGGTACTCGTAGATCACCGGCGCCGCGTAGAGGTGGTCGACCGGGATGTCGAAGAAGCCCTGGATCTGCTGGGCGTGAAGATCCATGGTGAGAACCCGGTTGGCGCCCGCCGCCACGAGGAGGTTCGCGACGAGCTTCGCGGTGATCGCCACGCGGGGCTGGTCCTTCCGATCCTGCCGGGCATACCCGTAGAAGGGCATGACAGCCGTGATCCGGCTCGCGCTGGCCCGACGGAAGGCGTCCATCATGATGAACATCTCCATCAGGTGCTGGTTCGCCGGCGGGCTCGT
>JBDLQQ010000294.1:0-2765 GCA_039800465.1 Verrucomicrobiota bacterium | reverse complement strand
ATCCCGACGGGAACGCCAAGCCGGGACCTCGACTCAGCCTCCGTCGTCTTCAGAATGCTTCCGAACTGGGACACGATCTGGGCCCAGATGAGACGATCCTCGATCCAACGTCCCGTCTGGGTCGCATCCTCGCTCACTTTCTTGAGTCGGCCTTCCGCGGCCTCGAGCTGGGAAACTGTCGACTGGAGGGGTTGGAGCTGTTCGTCGATCTTGGCGGTCCCCTCCCTGCGGACGTCGGCGACCTTTGAATAGAACCAGCCGACCGCGAATACTCCGACCACGGCTGCGTAGGCCGCCGCGATCAAGAATGGCTTCTTCGCATTGAATTCCTGACGCGCCAGCGAGGCGGCGGGCATCAAGTTCAACTCCATGGGGCATTGGGCCACGTTCCGCAGCCCGAGACCCACCAATTCGCCGAACTGGGGTGCGACGGTCTCCAGCTTGGAGACGTCGATCGAAGGATCGACCTGTATGTTGTTCCGGAACGGATTAAAGAACTCGACCGGCAGCGAGAGTTTCTCCTCGAAGAACTGGGCAGCGTACGGCATCAGCGATCCACCTCCGCAGAGGTAGACCCGGACCGGCGCGGCACCGCCCTGCTGAGTCCTATAGAACTGGATGGTCTGGGCGACTTGGAGGTGCAGCCGGGTCAGGACATTCCGTGCCACCTTGGACACGGCCGCCACCTTCGGATTGTCCGGCTCCTCGTAGGCACCACCCAGGCTGACAAAACCATCGCTCAGCTTGAATTTCTCAGCGTCATCGAACCGGAGCTTGGACTCCGCGGCGAACTCCTGGGTAATCGCATTGGCGCCGACATTGACGCTCCGGGCATAGTACTTGGCGCCCTCGAACAGGAGCACATTGCTGGTCTTGGCGCCGACATCGATGAGGACGCTGCAGCCCTCGACATCTCCGTAGTTGTATCGGAATGCGTTCGCCAGGGCACCAATCGAGGCGTCAACGGTCTGCATCCTGAGTCCCGAAGACTCGCCGGAACCGAAGATCTGCTTCTCGACGATGTCCGACTTGATCGCAACAAGCAGAACCTCGAGTTCGCCTGAGGGGCTGTTCCCGAGGATCTGGTAGTCCCACGCTGTCTCGGGCAGCGGGAATGGGACGTTCTGCTGCGCCTCGTACTGGATGATCTGCCGGACCTTGGAGGTGTCGACCGGCGGGAGTTTGACGAACTTGGAGAAGACCTGAAAACCCGGGGCACAGAGGTTGACGTCCTTGGCCCCGAATCCGCCCTCGGCAAGGAGCTCCGCGAGCGCCTTCTTGACCGCTCCCTCACGGGCTGCGTCCTGGGAACCGGCGAGACCTAGCGACTTCATCCCGTACCGGATCAACTTCAACCCTCCCCCGTCGGACGGGGCCATCTCCGCCACCTTCAGGGTCGCTGCCCCGAAGTCGACCGCCAGAAACGATTTGGATGCCTTCAGCATGGTGAGGTTGGTTGGACCCAGCGAAAAAAATCGCCCGCAAGCATGCGCCCGCAGGCAATCGACGTTGGATAAGCGTTGCGGTACGTATGAAATGCCGACGGAGGGGTCAAACAGAAAAACCGCGTCAAGTGGTTAAATTTACGGATGTCTTCATCGGTTTCCAACCGTCGTGATCAGACCCTGCGCCGCCACAGGAACATGCGTTCCCGCCCTTCCCGGCCGGGAAAGGAACGAGGTACCCAGTGACGACAGAGTTCGAAGTGGGGCGCGAGCCTCTGCTGGAGTTCAGCGACCGTCACCGCGTGGGGAGGACCCACCGGATCCGACGGCTGCATGTAGTTGATGGCGAGGTAGTGGCCGCCGGGGAGGACTGCGGCGGCGACCGCGGCCACATAATCCCCACGGCGATCCGGAGGGATCGCACACCAGAGGGTGTGTTCGAAGACCCAGTCGAAGCTCCCGTGGGTGCCCGGTCCCGCCAGGAAATCGGAAACGGAGAACCGGTGCCGAGTCCCGGTCAAATACCGGCACCGCGCCTCATCCACGGCCCGGGGAGACAGATCAAGGCCCAGGACATCCCCGCCCTTCCGCAGCCATGGGATCGTGTCATGACCTCGGCCACATCCGGGGACGAGCACCCGCGCCCCCTCCAAAGCGGGATGATCCGAGAGGAAATCGACCAGCCCCGGCGCGGGCTCGCCCTTGTCCCAGTGGGTGTCCCCCGAATGGTACAAGGATTCCCAGTCGGTGGGACCACCCTGGAACGAGCCCAGATGGAGCAGATTGTAAGGATCAAGCCCCTCGAGGGAACGGACTGCCCAGGTGGGGGAATGCTCCAGCAGTTCCTCGAACGAGTTTCCACCGGTCGCCACGGCGAGGCATCGCGCTCCAATCGCCCGGGCACACTCGATGTCCGCAGGCGTATCACCCACGATCAGGATGTTCTTGCCCGAAAACCCATCACCAAAACGTACCTTTGCCATATCTAAAGCCTTGAAGGCTAGATTGTTGCGATTTTCTTCCTCTCCACCAAAAACACCAAATCCCATGAGATCCTGCAACCCATGGGCGCGCAACTTGAGGTCGGCTCCCATCGAGACGTTGCCGGTCAGGACCCCAAGCTGGGGCGCATCCTGATGGGATCTGAGGGCCTCGATGAGCTCCCGAACCCCCGGACAGACCTCCCCCACGTGCTGATCGAGACGAGACTTGAGATGGCCCAAATACCCATCGAAGAACCTCCGGATCTCCATTTCCGTCTCCGGCAACCCCTCCTGGCGGAAAAACTCACAGATCAGGGAACGGTCGGTCCGCCCATGA
>JBDLQQ010000293.1:0-3355 GCA_039800465.1 Verrucomicrobiota bacterium | reverse complement strand
GCGGATCCCCACCGATGGACTTCTGGGGGCGATCTCGACAGACAGGACGGTGCAGGCCGGCGACAACACGGGACGCGATCCGGCTTCGGATCCGGGCTCGGGCATCGCCATGCGGCAGGATGCACGGGTCCACGGATCCGGCGGCCTGTGCAGGCCATGTGCGGTCGCTGTTGAACACAAACCCTGAAATCCAGTGGCACTGATATCCGTCATCGTCCCCTGCTACAACGAGGAGGAGGTCCTCCCTGCCCTGTTCGAGCGCCTCGGCGCCGCGGCGGCATCCTGGGGGATGGACTTCGAGGTGATCTGCGTGAATGACGGATCCCGGGACAGGACCTGGGAGCTCCTCAAGGAGCAGCATCGGAGGGACCCCCGCTGGAAGGCCCTCTCGTTCGCCCGGAATTTCGGACACCAGACCGCGGTCAGCGTCGGGCTCCACCACTCCAGGGGCGATGCCGTCGTGGTCATCGACGCAGACCTCCAGGACCCCCCGGAGAGCATCTCGAGGCTCCTCGCGAAATGGCGTGAGGGGTTCGAGGTCGTCTACGCGGTCCGTGCACGCCGGGAGGACCCTCTCCTGAAGACGATCCTGGCCTGGGGATTCTACCGGGTCATAGGCGCCATGGTGCCCTTCAGAATCCCGAGGGATTCCGGGGACTATGCGCTCCTCGACCGGACCGTGGTCGATGTCATGAACGCCCTCCCGGAGCGCAACCGGTACCTCAGGGGGCTCCGTGCCTGGGTCGGGTTCAAGCAGTGCGGGGTCGAGTTCGAACGCCATGCGCGGGCGGCCGGCACCCCGCAGTACACCTTCAAGAAGTCGTTCCGGCTGGCGATGGATGGACTGTTCAGCTTCTCGGCGGTGCCCCTCCGGCTCGCCACCTACCTGGGACTCTGCGTGTCGGTCATGGCGTTCGCCGGTGTCCTCTTCACCCTGCTCCAGAAGATCTTCTCACGGCAGTTCGAGGCCCTCGGGATGGCTCCCGGCCCGGGCTTCCCCACCATCGTGATCTCGGTGCTGTTCCTGGGAGGCATCCAGCTGATCTGTCTCGGCATCCTCGGTGAGTACCTCGGCCGGATCTACGACGAGGTCAAGGGCAGGCCCCACTGGATCCTCAGGGATGCCGTGGGGCTCGTGCCCCTCCACAAGCCACCCCTCCAGGACCTCGGGATCCCAAAGCGATGAACAGGTCGAGGATCCACCGCCTGCTCGCAGAGAGGAGACAGTTCCTGACCTACTGCCTGATCGGCTTCTCAGGCGTGGGACTCGACCTCGTGGCGTTCACCGTGCTCGTCACGACCGCCTCGGTGCATCATCAGGTGGCGAATGCCGTCGCCTATGTCCTCGGGACCACCAACAACTTCTTCCTGAACGTCCTGTTCAATTTCCGCACGAGGGACCGGCTCCTAGCCCGGTTCCTCTCGTTCCAGGCCGTCGGGCTCCTGGGCTTGGTGACATCGGCAGGGATCCTCTGGCTCCTGGTGGACCGCATGCGGATTGGACCCATCCCCGCGAAGATCGCGACCCTGTCGGTCGTGCTTGCCCTGCAGTACAACCTCAACCGCCTGATCTCATTCCGGCGGAGAGGGGTCGATGCCCCCTGACCCTGGGTTCCAAAACATGAGCTCCCCCCACCATCCACCCACCCTCGTCGCCGGCGGCGGACTCACGGGTCTCACGCTGGCCTACCGCCTTGCCAAGGCGGGTGCCGGCCCCATCACGGTCATCGAGAGGTCGGACCACTTCGGGGGCTTGGCGGCGGGATTCGAGATCGCCGGGACCAGTCTGGAGCGGACGTATCACCACCTCTTCCTCACCGACACGGACATCCTCGAACTCGTGGAGGAATTGGGGGTCGGGAAGAACCTCCGGTGGTGTGACAGTTCGACGGCGATCTACCTGGACGGGCGTGTCTGGCCGTTCATGTCGCCACTCGACCTGCTGCGCTTCAAACCCTGCAGCCTCGTCGGACGGATCCGCCTCGGGCTCGTCGCGCTGTACCTCCAGAAACGGACCAACTGGAGGGGGCTCGCCGGGGAGACCGCGGCGGACTGGATGGCCCGGGCCTGCGGAGCCTCCGGCATGGCCTCGGTCTGGGGACCCCTGCTCCGCGGGAAATTCGACCGTTACGCCGATCGGGTCTCCATGGCGTGGCTGTGGGCCCGCATCCACATCAGGGCCAATTCCCGACAGGACGGAAGAAGGGAACAGCTCGGCTACTTCCAGGGCGGGTTCGCCGTCATCGTCGATCGCCTGATCGAGGAATCCAGACGCCTTGGAGTCGTTTTCCAGGCCAATTCCCGCCTCGAGACGCTGGATCCGGCCGGTCACCGGGCCCGGGTCAACGGCGACTGGGTCCCCTACAGGCGGTGTGTGTTCACAGGACCCTCACAGGCGTTCGCAACCCTGCTGCCACAGGAGCCCAACCTGGCTGCCTACCGGCGTCAGCTGGACTCGATCGACTACCTGTGCGCGATCTGCCTCGTCTTCTCGTCGGATCAGGCCATCGGTGACCAATACTGGCTGAACATCAACGAACCCGGGGCCCCCTTCCTCGTGTTCATCCGGCATACACGACTGCTGGACCCCTCCCACTACGGTGGACGGCACCTCTACTACATCGGGGCATACCTCCCCGAGGACCACCCCCAGTACTCACTCAGCGACGAGGCCCTCTCGGCCCGTTGGTACGAGTATCTGCGGAGGATCTACCCCGGGTTCGAGCCCTCCAGGGTCCAGGAGCGGCATGTGTTCCGTTTCCGCCATGCCCAGCACATCGTGGACACGGCCTACGCCGAGAAGATCCCGGCCTACAAGACCCCGCTTCCGGATGTGTGGCTCTCCAACTTCTCCCAGATCTTCCCAGAGGACCGCGGCACCAACTTTGCCGTCCGCGAGGCCAACAAGCTGGCCCGGCTGATCCTCGATTCGTAGGACTCGGGACGACCCGGCCCGGCAGGCGCCCCGGGGACCCCGTGGACCGGACGTGGGCGGCGCGACGCGGCACACCCATCGCACCCGGCCCATCCCCTCTCGGGACTCCCACCCCTCCGACCTCCGATCCGGGGGGCACCGGCCCGGGGCTGCCCAGCCCACCCCACGTACCCACCTCCCCGATCATTACGATGATGGAGAAAGGGCGCACGGGACGGTTAATCTCCAGCAGGGTGGATCGTCGTGGTTTCATGCCAGCGATCGCCAAGAAGGAGACCCGTCTGCGGCTCGAGTTTGTGGAGAACAAGGATCACTCGATCCACGCCGGTCTGGTGGTCGTGGAGGCCATGGCGCAGCGGTTTGGTCTCTGGCAGCGGATCCGGAAGCTCTCGAGTCTGGATCCCCGACGATGACCTGTGC
>JBDLQQ010000292.1:0-9151 GCA_039800465.1 Verrucomicrobiota bacterium | reverse complement strand
GGGCGTCTGGCCTTGATCGCGCGCGTGACGTCCTTGCGGGGGCCGGCGGGTTTGCGGTCGGTCTGGACGATGTGGTCGACATTGAGGTGACCCCAGCCTCCCCGGGCGTCGTCGACGATGCGGAGGGTCGCCATCTTCCCGGCGAACTCGGAGACGTCCCACGACTCCTGGGTGAGGGCCTCGCTGCCGCCGGCCTGCAGGTTGGGCCCGGTGGCGGATCGGACCACCTTGCCGTCGACCAGCAGCTGGAGGTTGAGTTTCGACTCGTTGCGACCGCCCCCGATGAGGAACGCCAGATATTTCCTCTGGATTGCGAAGGCGGGCGAGGTGAGGGAGCCGGTGGAGTCGTCGCCCTTCACGAACGAGTTGACCAGACCCTTGCCGTTGAACCCGTCGACGGGCATCTGGCCGGGCAGGGACCCTGTGGCAGGGGCGGTGCCGAAGGCCTCACCGGTGGCCTGCCAGTCCCCGTAGGAGCCGCCCTCGAAGTCGGCGATCACGAGGTCCTCGGCCGCGCGGACGGCGAGGGTCGTCAGGAGGGTCAGGAGAAGGAAGGGAAGGGTTCTGGGGTTCATGGGGACCGGGCTCGGATTCTCCGGAGGATGCCGGACCGGCAGGGGGGAATCCAAGGCCTGGGATGAGGTGCTTTGCAGTCCATGGTGCTGCCTGGGTAGGCGACGGTCGGGTGGTGGGTGGTGGGTGGGTTATGCAGTGCCCTGCATCACCGGGCGCGGAAGCGCCCGCCGTGACCGGGGTGTGGATTCCTTGGTTCCCGTGAGAAGGGGGTGTTTGGGAAGGCTGGGCCGGTCACCAGTGGTGTCATTGCGCTCAACCCTCGACATGGCTGGCATCCACCGGCCTTGCGGCATTGGCGGTCCTGACAACACCCTCGCCCCATGTCCCCCCCGCGTTCGTTCCCGCTCCCTCGTCTCCTGTCGATGCTCCTGTTCCTGGGATTGCTCTGGAATCCGACCCTTCTCGCGGAGCCCATGCCCTACCAGCGGACCCGTGACATCCTGTATGGCCGGGCCGATGGCACGGCGCTGACCCTGGATCTCTTCAAGCCGGAGCGCCCCAATGGACTCGGGGTGATCTACGTGATGAGTGGAGGCTGGTACTCTTCCCACGAGTTCATTGGCCCGAAGATCGTCCAGCCGCTGCTCGACCACGGGTACACGGTGTTCGCGGTCGTCCATGGATCCAACCCCCGGTACACGATCCCCGAGATCGTGCCCCAGATGGAGCGGTCGGTCCGGTTCATCCGGCATCACGCGAAGGAGTATGGGATCGACCCGACCCGGCTCGGCGTGGCGGGTGGCAGCGCGGGTGCGCACCTCTCTCTGATGCTGGCGACCCGGGGTGGACCCGGCAACGCGGACGCCCAGGATCCGGTCGACCGCGAGAGCAGTGCGGTCCAGGCCGCCGCGGGGTTCTTCCCGCCGACGGACTTCCTGAACTATGGCAAGCCCGGGGAATCGGCCGTCGGGGAAGGCATCCTGAAGGATTTCCGCAGTGCGTTTGGAGAGGTGCCGAAGGACCCCGAGGCGAAACGGCGTTTCGCCGAGTCCATCTCGCCGATCTACCATGTCCGGTCCGGCGTGCCGCCGGTGTTCCTTCTGGTGGGCGACCAGGACAAGCTGGTGCCCATGCAGCAGTCCGAGCTGTTCCTCGAACGGGTCAAGGCGGTTGGTGGGATCGGGGAGATCGAGGTGCGTCCGGGGCAGGGCCACGGCTGGAAGGATTGGGAGAACGATGTGGAGCGGTTCGCCGTGTGGTTCGATCGCCACCTGCGAAAGCTGGAGCGGTAGACGGGTGTTCGCGTAGGTTTCGCCGATGGTCTTCGACGTCTTCCTGATGGGATTGCTGGTGACCTCCGGCGGTCCCATCGGGACCTGGCTGGGGTTGCGATACGGGCCGTCGCGTCGGGTGCTGGGGCGCATCCTGGCGTTTGGCGCCGGGGCCCTCATCGCCGCGGTGAGCATCGAGCTGGCCTTCGAGTCCGCCGAGGTCCTTGTGAAGCATGGCTACAGCCGGTTCTGGGGCTGGTTGCATGTCGCCGGGGGTTTCGTGGCTGGGGCCACGATCTATCTCCTCGGCACCCGGCTCCTGGATCGGATGGGGGGGAACGTCCGGAGCGAGTTCCGCCTCCGCCAGTCGTTGGAGCTCGAGAAACGGGATCGGATCCTCGGGATCCTCGAGAGCTTCTCCCGCTCCCCGGTGCTCGGCCAACTGCCCCCGGCAGAGGTCGGGATGTTCGCGGATCGGGTGACCGACGTCCGGGTGCCAGCCGGTCAGGCTGTGTTCCGGCAGGGGGATCCGGCGGATGCCCTCTACCTGGTGGTCTCCGGTCGCGCGGGGGTCTTCCTCGAGAAGGAGGCGGGTCGCACGCAGGTCGCAACGCTCAGTGGGGGCGATTCGTTCGGAGAGATGGCGCTCCTGTCCGGCCTGGCGCGGAATGCGACGGTGGAGGCGGTGGAGCCGCTCGAGCTCCTCCGGATGGGGCGGCAGGATTTCGAGGAGTTCGTGCGGCGGAGTCCGGCGCTGTCCGCGGCCCTTGAACGCCTCGGCCATGAGCGGGCCCTCGCGAACGTGCACCACGAGACGCACGACGTCCGCCGCTGGCTGTCGGTGGCCTCGCAACATGTCGAACGGTTGAGCCAGCGGGAGCTCGATGAGGGATTGAGCCACTCGAAGGATTCCGCCGGCGCCGCGATCCTGCTCGGCAACTTCCTCGACGTCATCCCGGCGGCCTTCGTGATCGGGGGGAACTTCATCGGGTGGAACGCCTTCTCGCTCCCGTTGGCACTCGGGATCTTCATCGCGGATGTTCCGGAGGGGGCGACCAGCGCGACCATGCTCCTGCGGGCCGGGTTCTCCCGGAAGCGGATCCTCCTGTCGTGGCTCGCCGTGACGCTCCTCGCCAGCATCGCCGCCGTCGTCGGACACCTGACCATCGGGGCCCACTTCTCACCGGTGCTGGTCGTGGCCGAGGCCTTCGCGGGCGGTGCCGTCCTGGCGCTGGTGGCCCAGACCCTGATCCCGGAGGCGGTCGACGAGACCGGCCCGATGGCCGCGTTGCCCCTCATCCTCGGGTTCCTCGTCTCGGTGGGCCTCATCATCGCGGGCAGCGAGGGCATGGTGCCCGCGTCGGGGCGTGCCCATTCAGAGAGGGTGGAGAACCGCTGAATCTCCGAGGGGGGCGCCGGGTGTCGGCAGGAGTCTCACGCTCCGGATCGCCGGTCCCCGAGCCAGCCCCTCAGCTCATCGAGGTAGGCTTCGGGCGCTCCGAGTGCCGCTGCCGCCCCGATGATCTCCTCCTGGTATCCCGGAATCGGCCGGCCGGGTTCCGACCCCGTGGCGAGGTACACCATTGCCGTCACCCGTTGCCCCGATCGCGTCACGGTGAGCTGGGTCTTGAGATACATCCCCTCGTCGAGCGCCTCGTAGACGTCCAATGCCATCTCGGCCTCGGCGTCGATCTCCCAGAGCAGGCCGTGCACGACCGATCCGGCCTCCGGCACCACGGTCGCGAAGCCGCGGTCATTGATCCGGTAGCGCCAGCCGGTGAGGACCGCCGGGGCGAGGGCCCGGGCCGTGGGACACCGCCCCCGCATCGCCTCGAGGACCATGTTCGATCCGTAGGCGAAGTACGGCGGTCTTGGGGACAGCTCCTCGGGCATCCGTGCAGGGTGGGGTTCAGTCGTCCACCGTCTGTCCGACCAGCTGACGGAACCGCCACGAGGTGTCGTCGTTCCCGCCCTGGGTCTGCTTCATCAGGATGCCGATGGTTCCCTCCTTCGGATCGGCGAAGTACTGGGTGTTGAAGTAGCCGCCCCAGTCGAAGGTCCCCTCGCTGCCCTCGCCCCCGGCGGCCTGTCCCTTGGGCGTCACGACGCCGAACGCGAGTCCGTAGTAGCGGTTGGGTCCTCCGAAGAGGTTCTGGGCGACCTGCTCGCTCAGGATGACGTCGACCGTGGTCCGACTCAGGATCCGCACCCCGTTGAGCTCGCCGCCGTTCAGGAACATCTGGAGGAAGGTCGCGTAGTCGCGGGCCGTGCTGCAGAGTCCGGCTCCGCCCGAGAAGAACGACTTGGCGCCCTGGATCGGATAGTTCGGGTCGTAGAACGTCACCGGGTAGCGCACCCAGTTGCCGTTCTCGGGCTTCTGGACCGTCACCAGTCGGCCGGCCTTCCCGGCGGGCAGATAGAAGCCGGTGTCCTTCATGCCGAGCGGACCGAACAGCCGGGTCTGCAGGAACGCGTCGAAGGTCTGGCCCGAGACGACCTCGATGAAGTACCCGAGGACATCGAGTCCCTCGCCGTAGGTGAACTTCTCTCCCGGCTTGTGGTGGAGGGGGAGCTTGGCGAGGCGACGCACACTCTCCCCGATGGTGACCGGCTCGGTCGTGAACAGGTCCACCACGCCTGCCTTGGCGTACATCTTCCGGAAGCGCTCGTCCCCGTCGATCACCCCGTAGCCGAGACCCGAGGTGTGGGTGAGCAGCTGGCGGATCGTGATCTCCCGCCCGGCGGGCTCGGCGGTCCAGGTGCCCGTCTTCTCGTCGTAGTCCTTCAGGACCTGCGGATTCTTGAACTCCGGGATCCACTGGGAGATCGGGTCGTCCAACCGGAACCGTCCCTCCTCCCACAGCATCATCACGGCTGTCGCGGTGATGGCCTTGGTCTGGGAGGCGATGCGGAAGATGTCGTCGGGACGCAGCGCGCGGCCCGCGGTGTTGTCGGCGGACCCAAACGCCCTGTGGTAGACGATCTTCCCCCTGCGGGCCACGAGTGCCACCGCGCCCGGGATCTTGCCGTCCCGGATGGCCTCGGTGCACATCGTGTCGATCCGCTCCAGGCGTTCCGGAGAGACGCCGACCGAGCGCGGTGAGGCCTCGCGCAGGGGAGGGGAGTGGCGCATGGACCGGGTCTGTGCCGCGAGGTCTCCCGCGGTCAGGGTCAGCACGGCTGCGAGGGCGAGGTCCTGTACGGGGAATCGGGTCGGAAGGAGACGGTTCATGGGATGGGGAAGGGTTCCAGATCGACGAGACGGTGTCACGTATCCGGGCGCGACTGCCGGGCGCGACTTGGGGGTTTCCACGCTCCCGGAATCCGCTTAACTCCCCATACGGCCGCGGCCGTCCTCCCATGTCCCTCTCGTCCTCTTCCAAGACACTCCTCCTCCTCCTGATGCTTGGGCTGCGCCTGGAAGCCGACACCTGGCCTCGCATCCCGGAGGTACTGCGCCCCTGGGTCCCCTGGGCCACGTGGAGCGATGCCCATCGGATTTGTCCCACGCCCTATTCGGATCCGAAGACCCATCGGTGCTTCTGGCCCTCGACGCTGGAGTTGGAGGTCACGGCGGAAGGCGCCCGGTTCACCCTGGATGTTTTGGTGTACGACGAGACCTGGGTGCCCCTGCCGGGTGGTGGCGATGTCTGGCCCGTCGCGGTCGAGGACTCGTCCGCGACGGCGGTCGACGGCAAACCAGCCGGAGTCGCAGTGCTCGAGCATGACAAGGCGCCGGCCGTGCGGCTGGTGCCCGGCGGCCACCGATTGCCGGGTGAACCCGGACGTCATCGTCTCACGGGCATGTTCCGCTGGAGCCGGATGCCCCAGCGCCTGCGCATCCCTCCGGAGATCGGGGTGCTGGACCTGACCCTGTTGGGCCAGCAGGTGCCCAACCCGGCCTGGGATGCCGACGGTCAGCTGTGGCTCAAGCGGGACGGCGCGGCTGGGACCGACGAGAAGAACTTCCTCGCGACGAAGGTCTACTCGCTGGTCGAGGACGGCATCCCGATGTGGCTGCGGCAGGAGGTCGAGCTCACGGTCTCGGGCAAGAGCCGCGAGGAGAGTCTGGGAGCCGTGGTTCCCGAGGGGTGGCGGCTGTCGTCGGTGGTGAGCCCGATCCCGGTCGCGGTCGACGACCAGGGACGTCTCAAGGCCCAGGTGCGTCCGGGCAAGTGGAAGGTCCAGCTGGTCTCGTTCCGCACCGACAGTCCCAAGTCTTGGCAGTACCCGTCGGGCGTGGCTGCGGCGACGCCCGACCAGTGGGTGGGCTTCGCATCGCGCCCGGAGTTGCGCGTGGTCGAGATCCTCGACTCGCCCTCGGTCGATGTCTCCCAGACGACCTTCCCCGAGGCCTGGCGGAAGTTCCCTGTCTACCGATGGGACGTGACGAAGCCGTTCCGGCTGGTGGAGCGCATGCGGGGCATGGGGGATCAGAAGCCCCCCGGATTGACGATCGCCCGGGAGTGGTGGCTCGACGAGGACGGCGGTGGGCTCACGTTCCGCGATCGGGTCCAGGGCGTCATGCAGCAGGTGTGGCGTCTCGACGTCGCCGAGGGGGAGGATCTCGGGTCGGTTCGCATCGGCGGACAGGGACAGCTCGTCACGCTCAATCCGAAGACGGGCGCGGCCGGGGTGGAGGTGCGGACCCGGAACCTTGATCTTGAGGCGACAGGACGGCTGGGCCGTCAGACGCAGTTTCCCGCCACCGGTTGGCGGTCCGATGCGGAATCGCTCCGGGTGACGTTGCACCTGCCCCCCGGATGGCGGTTGCTGGCGCTCTTCGGTGCCGATTGGGTCCGGGGCGACTGGCTGACGGCGTGGACGCTGCTCGATGTGTTCCTCCTGCTGATCTTCACCCTGACCGTGTTCCGGATGTGGGGATGGGCTCCTGCGGTGCTGGCGTTCCTGGCCTATGGCCTGTCGTTCCATGAACCGGGTGCTCCCCGTTACACATGGCTCCTGCTGCTCGTCCCGCTGGCCCTCGAACGGGTGGTCCGGTCCGGTGCGTTCCATCAGATCATCCAGCTGGCGAAGTGGGGGACGATTCTGACGCTCGTCTTTCTCCTGGCCCCGTTCATTGGTCGCCAGGTGCAGCAGGCGATCTATCCCCAGCTGGAATGGCTGGGCCGGGACGGACGGAACTTCCAGCCGGCTCCGGCGCTCGCACCCTTGGCGGAGTCCCAGCCGCCACCTCCGGCCCAGCCCGCCCAGGAGGCGCTGGCGGCTTCCGCCGATGCCCCGCGGGGCGAAGGAGCGGGGTTCTACCGGATGGATCCCGTCCTGGCCCGACGCTACGGGATGGTCCCCAAGGCGGGGGCCTCCTCGGTCGCCTCCCTGGGGAACCGCGTCATGGCGAACCTCCTCTACGAGGCGGAGGCCCGGATCCAGACCGGACCCGGTGTCCCGGAGTGGACCTGGCGGGCGGTGAGCTTCGGCTGGAACGGTCCCGTCCAGGCGGCCCAACAGGTCCGACCCGTGCTGATCCCGGTCGCCCTCGAACGCCTCCTCACGGTGCTCCGGGTCGGGTTGATCCTCGGCCTCGCGGCCGTCCTCCTGCGGCACCGCCGTGCCGCGGCGACGACGGCCTCGGGAGTCGCCCCGCGGCTGGCCGTCCTCGCCCTGCTCCTCGGTGCCAGCCTTGGGCATGGTCCGCGCGTCGAGGCCGCCGAGGCTCCAATCGCGTCGGTCATCCCCGACGCCACCCTGCTGGAGAAGCTGCGGGAGCGGGTCCTTGAGGTGCCCGATGCGTTCCCGAATGCGGCCGAGATCCCGACCGTGTCGCTCCGCGTCGGGGGCCGACGCCTCACCGCCGAGGCGGAGATCCACACGGCCCTGCGGGTCGCCGTTCCGCTTCCGGGACGTCTCCCGGTCTGGTCTCCGATCGCAGTCCGGGTCGACGGCCAGGCCGGATCGGTGTTGCGTCGTGACGACGGGTTCCTCTGGGTGGTGCTGCCGGCCGGAGTCCACCGCGTGCAGTGGGAGGGCAGGGTTCCTGAGGCGTCCGAATGGGAGTGGGCCTTCCAGCTCAAGCCACGCCGGGTCGTGGTCGAGGCCCCCGGCTGGGCGGTGAGTGGAATCCGCGACGATGGTGTTCCCGAGCAGCAGGTGCTCTTCGTCTCGCAGGAACGGTCCGCCGCCAACGCCACGACCTATGAGCGCCAGGAAGTCCAGTCGGTGGCCCTGGTGGTGCGACAGGTCGAACTGGGCCTCGTCGCGCAGGTTCGGACGGTCGTGACACGGCTCACCCCGCCCGGCAAGGCCCTCGCCCTGCGGATCCCACTGCTCCCCGGAGAGAATGTCCTGTCGGCCAACGCCCCGGTCGTCGACGGCGCCATCGAGGTTAGGCTCGGAGCCCAGGACACGACCAGCACCTGGGAAAGCGGCCTCTCGGTCAGCAACGTCCTGGTGCTGTCGACACGCCCCTCGGACACCTGGGTCGAGCAGTGGGAGCTGCGGGCGTCGCCGACCTGGAATGTCGCCCTGACCGGGCTGGCGCCGGTCTTCGGGGCCACCGCCGCCGATCTGCTGCCGGTGTGGCATCCTTGGCCCGGGGAATCGGTCCGTCTCGACCTCACGCATCCGACCGCCGTGTCGGGCGCCACCCGTACGGTGGACCGGGTAACCCATGATGTCAGTCTCGGGTCCCGCCAACGGACCTCGACCCTGAACCTCTCGATGAGGAGCAGTCTGGGTGAGGATTTCCTGATCGAGCTGCCGGAGGGAGCCGAGGTGACCGGACTGGTCCATGCCGGGAGGGTGATCCCGGTGCGGAAGGAGGGCCGGAAGGTGGTGGTCCCGCTGAGGCCCGGTGAACAGACGGTGGACCTCTCCTGGAAGGTCGGGGCGGAACTCGGCTTCCGGGCTGGATCCGGGTCGGTGTCCCTGCCGGTGGACAGTGCCAACATCAACACGGTGTTGAAGGTCCCGGACGACCGGTGGGTGTTGTGGACCTGGGGTCCGCTCCGGGGTCCGGCGGTCCGGTTCTGGGTGATCCTGATCTGCTCGCTGCTGGCGGCGATCGCGCTGGGACGGTTGCCGCAGTCACCGCTCCGGACCTGGCAGTGGCTGCTGCTGGGACTGGGCCTCACCCAGGTTCCCCTCGAGGCGGCACTGGTGGTGATCGCCTGGCTCTTCCTCCTCCGGTGGCGCGGGATGGCCGCGTTCCAGGAGTTGGGCCCCTGGGTCTACAATCTCCTGCAGCTCGTGGTCGTGGCCATGACCGCCGCGGCGCTCGGGGTGCTGGTCTACGCGGTCGGCGAGGGGCTCCTCGGCAGCCCGGAGATGTTCATCCTCGGCAACAACTCCAGCCGCACCGTGCTGCAGTGGTATCAGGACCGGTCGGGTGTCGTGTTGCCCACGAC
>JBDLQQ010000291.1:0-12417 GCA_039800465.1 Verrucomicrobiota bacterium | reverse complement strand
CCGGACCGTGCCAAGGCTCCGTCCGCTGGCATCCTGCACCCGCGTGGAACTGGAGTCCCTCGACACCGTGGTCGAGGAGCGTCCCACGGTCCTTCCTGAGGCATCGGTGAAGGTGGTCTGGACGGTGTTCCCGGAGATGCGGCTTTCGGATCTTCCCTGGAGGCGCCCCGAGGCGTCGTCGAAGCGGACGGTGCTTCCGGTGGAGGAGGTGGAGCTGGTGGCTCGTCCCACGGTCCGGCCTGAGGAATCGGTCACGGTGCTGCGGGTGGTCGATCCGCTGGGTGTGGAACGGATGGTGCCCTCGGATCGGCCGGAGGCGTCGTTCATGCGGATCGATGTCGCGGTTCCGGAAGCCGTTGTCGTGGCACGTCCTGTCGTGCGTCCGGAGGCGTCCTGAAGGGTGCTTTTGGACGGGGCGGGTGGCTGGAGGCTGATCAGGAGGTCCGAGCGTCGGGGTGTCGGGGACTGGCCAAGCAGGTGGGGGACGACGAGGAGTGGGAGGAGCAGGAAGGCGGAGGTCTTCATGGGGATCCGGACTTGGGTATGGACTCCGGTCGGAGTTGGGTATTCAAGGGTCGCCCATCCCGAGAACGGCATGGACACGGATTGGACCACAGAGTGACCCTGACGGCGTCCGGTCCACCCCGGGTTTCCGTGAAGCCCGGCGCGGGGTCCGCACTCCCTCCAGCCATGGCTCTCTCCCCTCTTGCCGGTCGCCCAGCGCCCCAGGAACTCATCCTCGATCCCCAGCGGCTCCTCGCCGACTACCTGGATCGAAAGCCCGACGTCTCGGATCCGACGCAGCGGGTCTCGTTCGGCACCAGCGGTCACCGGGGAACCTCCCGGAATGGCACCTTCAACGAGGCCCACATCCTGGCCATCACGCAGGCGATCTGTGAGTTCCGCCACCAGCAGGGCACGACGGGGCCGCTCTTCCTTGGGAAGGACACCCACGCGCTCTCGGGTCCCGCCCAGCAGACCGCTCTCGAGGTCCTCGCCGCCAATGGGGTCCAGTCCGTCGTCCAGTCCGGCGACGGCGTCACACCCACGCCGGTCATCTCGCGCTCCATCCTGGTCTACAACCGCGGCCGGACCACTGGGCTGGCCGACGGCATCGTCATCACCCCCTCCCACAACCCGCCGGAGGACGGGGGGTTCAAGTACAACCCCCCGAATGGAGGGCCGGCCGATTCCGACGCGACCCGTTGGATCCAGGATCGCGCCAATGAGCTCCTGAAGGTGGGACTCTCCGGTGTCCGACGCCTCACGCTCGAGGCGGCCCGCCGTTCCGGGACGATCCAGGAGCAGGACCTCGTCACGCCGTATGTCGAGGACCTCGGTTCGGTGATCGATCTCGACGCCATCCGCTCAGCGGGATTGCGGCTCGGGGTGGATCCATTGGGCGGGGCCTCGCTGCCGTTCTGGGAACCCATCCAGCGTCGCTACGGTCTGGACCTGCGCATCGTCAACCCGCGGCTCGACCCGACCTTCGGGTTCATGACCGTGGACCATGACGGTAAGATCCGGATGGATTGCTCGAGTCCGTATGCGATGGCGGGGCTGCTGGGGCTGAAGGACGACTTTCAGGTGGCGTTCGCGAGCGATCCCGACGCGGATCGCCATGGGATCGTGACCCCCTCGGTCGGGCTGATGAATCCGAACCACTACCTGGCGGTGGCGATCGACTACCTGCTCACCCATCGGCCGGACTGGTCGCCCTCGGCCGTGGTGGGGAAGACGCTGGTGAGCAGTGCCCTGATCGACCGGGTGGTGGCGCGCCTGGGACGCCGGTTCCGCGAGGTGCCGGTGGGGTTCAAGTGGTTCACGCCCGGCCTGTTCGACGGCTCGCTGTGCTTCGGCGGCGAGGAGAGTGCCGGGGCGAGCTTCCTGCGTCGGAACGGCTCAGTGTGGTCGACCGACAAGGATGGCCTGATCCTCTGCCTCTTGGCCGCGGAGATCACGGCGGTCACCGGGAACGATCCGGGCCGGCATCACCAGCGTCTCGTCGAGGCCTGCGGGGCCTCGTGGTACACCCGGATCGACGCACCGGCGTCACCTGCCGAGAAGGCGACCCTGTCGAAGCTGTCGCCCGAGGCGGTGAAGGCGGAGGTCCTGGCCGGCGAGCCGATCACGGCGCGGCTCACCCGGGCTCCGGGCAACGACGCGCCGATCGGAGGGCTCAAGGTGACGACGGCCAACGGCTGGTTTGCGGCCCGACCCTCGGGCACCGAGAACCTCTACAAGATCTACGCCGAGAGCTTCGTGGGCGCGGCGCACCTCGACCGGTTGGTCGACGAGGCCAAGCAGTTGGTCGGGCAGGCGCTGGGGCAGGGGGCGTAGGCCATCCTGGGTTCCACTCGGTTGCGGAATTCCTCGGGATGGCTGTCAATCCGCCGGTCCATGACGCCCATCCATCCGCTCGAGACCCTGGTTGCCGCGACCCACACACCGTTCGACGACCAGGGGGCACTGCGCCTGTCGGTCGTCGAGCAGCAGGCGGCCCACCTCCTCCGCACCGGGGTCGACACCGTCTTCATCGGGGGCACCACGGGAGAGTTCTCGTCCCTGTCCACCGACGAACGTCTCGCCCTGGCCACGCGGTGGGCTGAGGTCGCGGCCGGGAGCCCGCTCCGGGTGGTGGTCCATGTGGGTTCGACCCGGATCGACGAAGCCCAGACGCTTGTGCGGCATGCGGCCTCGCACGGGGCCGTCGCTGTCTCGGCGCTGGCTCCGTTCTATGTGAAGCCCCGGTCCGTGGACGATCTCACCACGGTCTGTGCGGCGATCGCGTCGGCCGCCCCGGATCTACCGTTCTACTTCTATGACATCCCGGTCCTGACCGGAGTGCAGCTGCCCATGCCGGAGTTCCTGACGCGGGCGCGGGACCGCATCCCGAACCTGGTGGGGCTCAAGTTCACGAATCCCGACCTCATCGCCTACCAGTCGTGCCAGCGGGCCGGCGGTGCGACCTGGGATCTGCCGTGGGGGATCGACGAATGCCTGCTGGCCGCCCTGGCTGTCGGGGCCCGGGGTGCGGTGGGCAGTGGCTACAACTTCGCGGGTCCGCTGTACCGGCGACTGCTGTCGGCATTCCAGCGTGGCGATCTCGTCGCGGCCCGGGAGGAACAGTACCGCGGGGTCCAGGTCGTCGAGACGCTCGCCCGGTACGGGTACCTCGCTGCCGCCAAGGCGGTGATGCGACGGCTGGGCGTGGACGTCGGACCGGTCCGGGCCCCGCTGTCCCGGTTGGACGGACAGCAGGAGGCGCGATTGCTGTCGGACCTGGACCGTCTCGGCTTTTGGGAATGGATTGCCGTGGCGCGCGGCTGAACCGCGGGCCTCAGTCCCCGCCGGACAGGTCCAGTTTCCAGCCGCGCTCGCGCAGCAGGTCAAGGAGGACGGCACCCAGGATGACGAGGCCGAGGACGACCTTCTGGGTGTAGCTCTCCACATTCATGAGGTTCATCCCGTTCTGGATGACCGCGATCACGAAGGCACCCACCAGGGTGCCAAACATCCGTCCGGTACCGCCGTTGAGGCTTGCCCCGCCGACCACCACGGCTGCGATCACGTACAGCTCGTACATGTTGCCGAAGGTCGGGGAGCCACTCTTCAGCTGGGAGGCGAGGACGACCCCGCCGAGGCCCGACAGGAGTCCACTCACGACATAGGCGGTGAGGATGACGCGTCGGACCGGTACGCCTGAATAGCGGGAGGCGACGCGGTTGCCGCCGACGGCGTAGAGGTGGCGTCCGAGCACGGTGCCGGACATGACGAAATGGGCGACCCCGTAGAGGAGGACCATGAGGAGGACGGCGATCGGGAGTCCGAACGGCCCGGTGCCGCGTCCGAGCCAGACGAAGCTGTCGGGCACCTGGTAGACCGACTGGCCGTGGGTGAGCAGGTAGGCGCCGCCACTGGCGACCAGCATCATCGCGAGGGTTACGATGAACGGCGGGAGCCGGAACACGGTGATCAGGGAACCGGTCACGCCTCCGGCGAGGCCGGTGGCGAGGATCGCGACGAGGCAGGAGGCGGTCATGCCCCAGGCGCTCGCCTGCTGGGCCCCAGCGACATCCCGGATCCCGAGGGTCGCCAACACGGCAGCGAGGGCGATGAGACTGCCGACGGACAGGTCGATGCCCCCGGTGACGATCACCAGGGTCATGCCGATCGCGACGATGGCGATCACGGCGATCTGGTTGGCGATGTTCAGCAGGTTGTCCCGCTTCAGGAAGTTGGGCCACCGGTACGCGGCGGGTTGCTCGATCCGGGGTCGGCCGAGCGCCGGGAAGTCCGTCGGCAGGTCCGAGAAGACCATCCACGAGGCGCTGGTATGGTCGCAGGCGATGGCGTCGAGCGGACCGTCCTTCGCGGCCTCCTGGAGCGCGGTCCGGGCGGCCTTGGGATCGCCCGTCACCCGACGGACCTGGGCGCCGCCGCGGGTGAGGTCCGTTGCGAGGGCCTCGGCGAAGGCGACGGATTCGGGCTGGTCCGGGACGGCGACGAGGATCCGGGCGCCCTTCGGATACCGTCCGAGGAGATCCGACGACAGGGCGTGTCCGGCCTCCGCCCCTGTGGGATGCTGTTCACTCTGGGTGGCGATGCTGAAGAAGGCGCAGAGCAGCGCCAGGACCAGCACCATCCCGTAGTCGGCCAGCAGGCGGGACAGGAGGCTCGAGGAGGAGCGCATTCAGAGCTTTCCGGTCTTCAGGAACTCGTGACGGACGGGGGCCGTGACCCGGAGTCCGCCGGTGGAGATGAAGGTCACGGTGCCCGGGCTGAACTCGAGCGTCTTCACCTCATCGAATCCCGGAGGCACCCGGACCACGCCCTGGATGTAGTTCACCGCGGTGGGACGGGAGGCCGAGAGGTCGATGGCGGTGCGGAGGCCCTCGCGGGTCAGGACGTTGGGCGCCGTGGACGCGGCGAGGCCGTCGGCCCAGTGGCCGGTGATGTCCTCGATGCCGACGCAGTTGTTCCGCCCCAGCCAGGGCATGCCATGGCGTCCGTGGTTCTCGAGCCAGAACAGGGTGCCGGTGAGGACGGCGGGATCCTTGAGCGCGAACCAGACCCAGCCCTCGTCGCGACGGGTCGCGGTCACCCAGGCCCGCTCCCCTGGGGTGTTGAGCAGGAGCACGAGGTCGGCGAAGCCCTTCCGGGCCGGCAGCGAGGCGAGGTCGGCATCGGCCGCGCCCTTCCAGGCGGCGGGTACCTTGTGGAGGTCGGTGAACCGGCCGCCGATCTGGAGCGCCTGGTACTCGGCCTTGGCGGGATCGCTGAAGAGTCCGGGCGCGACCATCCCGAACTGCAACGGGCTGGTGGACACCCGGAAGGCCCCCTCCGTCTCGGGCATCGCCAGCGTGGCGTGGTGTCCCAGCGGCGTCGGCCCGGCGAACCCCTCGATCAGGTGGCGCGAGTAGACGACGTTCTCTCGGTCCACGAGCGACAACTCCTTGGTCACCCGACCCGGACGGATCTTCGTCTCGAGCGTCGTCGTGAGGGTCAGGACGTCTCCGGACTTCTTGGATCCCACAAACGTCCACTTGGACCCGGCGGTCTCGCCATGGGGCGGATGCTTCTCGCCGTTCACTGCGGTGTCGTTGCCACCGAAGGGGAGGCAGAAGAAGTCACCGCGCAGCGGGACGAGCACTGGCACGGGGTAGTCGTGCTTCTCCCCCTGCCAGGGCGTGATGTGGTAGGGCTGCACCGGGTGGTCGGTGTCGCGGTAGAACGTCACGGGGGCCATGTGGCCGCCGAGGCGGGTGAGCGCGAGCTCCACTTGAGGCGTGGCGAGGACCCAGCTGGGCTGGGAGGCGATCGTGCGCAGCTTCTCGGCGCCGGTGACGGTGGGGTTCATGGCCAGGACGAGGAGGGCACCGAGGGTGAGGGGGGAGACGGAGTGGGCCTTCATGGAGGGCAGGGGTGGGAGCGGGGAAGTCGGTTTAGGACGCGGGGGTCAGCCCCATGGCGACCTCGAGGGCCTGGCGCATCACGGAAGGCTCGGGGTCGATACCGGTCCAGTAGCGCACCCCGATCACCCCCTGGTTCACCAGCATCCCGAGGCCGTCGATCGTCCGGCATCCCCGGGCGGTGGCGTCGCGGAGCAACCGGGTCTGGGGCGGGCTGAAGACGACGTCGGCCACGACCATTCCGGGATTGAGTGTGGTGACATCGAGCGGCAGGCGCGCCTCGGGTTCGTAGAGGCCGATGGAGGTGCCGTTGATGACGATGTCGGTGTCGGCCGGCAGTCGGAAGTCCCCCTTCCACGGCACGAACTCCGCGTTCAACCGCGCCTGGGTTCGGAGGGTGTCGACGAGGTCTCGTCCCCGGGTCTCGTCGCGGTTGACGATCGTGATGCGGTCGACCCCGGCGAGGCCGACCTCGACAGCCACGGCGCGGGCGGCACCCCCGGCGCCGAAGAGCACCACGCGGCGTCCCTTGGGATCCTGCACGGCGCGCAGGGACTCGAGGAATCCCTTGCCGTCGGTGTTCTCGCCGATGAGTTGATCGCCGCGGCGCACGACGCAGTTGACCGCCCCGATCAGCGAGGCGGACTCGCCCAGCCCGTCGAGGTGCGGGATGACGGCGACCTTGTGGGGCATGGAGAGGTTGAACCCGCGGAATCCCATGGCCCGGGCGCCCCGGACGGCGTCGGCGAGGTCGGCGGGCGTTACCTCCATGTTCACGTAGCGCCAGGGCAGTCCATGGTGTCGGAACGCGGCCTCGACCATGGCGACGGAGGGGTTGCCGGCGGCTCCCTGGGACATGGAGCCGACGAGTTCGCTGAGGAAGGTAGGGGAGGGCATGTTATTTGAGGGAGGGGTCCTTCTCGCCGTTGGCTTTGCGGTAGAGGCCGGTCGGGATGACAAGTTGCTTCGGGACATCCTCGCCCTTGGAGTGCTTCGCGATGGCCCGGACGATTTCGACGCCCATGCGGTCGGGGAATTGGATCGGGTCGGCGTAGATCTTCCCGTCCTTGATCGCCTGCTTGCCCTCGGGTTGTCCGTCGAACCCGATGATCAGGACCTGCCCCGTCTTGTTGGCCTTCTCGACTGCGGCCCGGGCGCCGAGGGCGGATGGGTCGTTGATGGCGAAGATGCCGCGGAGGTCGGGCGTGGCCTGGAGGGCGTCCTCGGCCGCCTTGTAGCCCAGGTCCTTGGCGCCGCCACCGTCGAGTTCCATCACCAGGTCGATCTTGGGTCCGCCCTGGGCGTTGTGCGCGTCGATCACCTCGCGGAATCCCTTCACGCGGAGCCGGCAGGACTCGGCCTGCTTGAAGTGGAGGATGGCCACCTTGCCACCAGCGGATCCCAGGGCCTCGATCATCGCCTCGCCGGCCATCTTGCCCCCGCCGAAGTTGTCGGTCGCCACCTGGGTCAGGAGCTTCACCCCGGGTTCGTTGCAGGGGATGTCGACGGTCAGGACCGGGATCCCGGCGGCATTGGCCTCCTGGATGACGGGGACGATCGAGCGGGATTCACAGGGGCTGAGGACGATGGCGGTGCACTTGCGCACGATGAAGTCCTTCACGTGGTTCGCCTGGCGGGCGACGTCGTTGTCGGCACTGAGGACGATCGTGTCGTAACCCAGCTTGGCGGCCTCGCTCGTGATGTTGTCGCCGATGACCTTGAAGAAGGGGTTCTGGAGCGTCAGGAGGGTGACCCCGATGGTGCCCTTGGTGGGTTTCGACGGGGTGTTACCCGCGGAGCTCGCGGAGGGGGTTGAGGTGTCGGTCGACCGGTTGCAACCGAGGGCGAGGAGGAGGAATAAAAGCGGCAGTGCGAGCAGACGGTGTCTCATGGGGTGGATGCGGACCATGTGGAGGTGCTTCGGGTGTGGAAGAGGAAGAGAGTTGGGTACCCGATTCCGGAACGGTTTGTCCACCATCGCGGCAGGGTTCGGGGCCTTGGAGATTGGCGATCGGAACTGTCGTGACTGGGTCCGCCGTCTTGACAAGCGGATCCGGGATCGAAGGCTGGGTGTGTTCCCGCACTCGGTTCCTCCCTGCCATGACGACTCCACGCGCGCATGCCTCCCGGTTCCCTCAAGAAGATGCCTGTCGGTGCCACGGCGCGGCAACCGTCCCGGCCATGCATCTGGGGCTCTTCGTCTCCCGGTCCCTGGCCCGCCGTGGGTTCACGCTGATCGAGCTGCTGGTGGTCATCGCGATCATCGCCATCCTGGCGGGCATGCTCCTGCCGGCCCTGGCGAAGGCGAAGACGAAGGGGCAGGGGATCATGTGCATGAACAACACCCGCCAGCTGATGTTGGCGTGGCGTCTGTACGTGGAGGACAACGGTGGTCGCATCCCGCCGGCCTATTCCGACAACCCGGCCAACAACTCGTGGGTGTATGGCATCCTCGACTGGAACTCGAGCAACCGGGACAACTGGGATGTCACGAACACCCTGATGAGGGGCACCATCTGGGGCTACACCGGCAAGACCCAGAAGATCTACAAGTGCCCGGCCGACCAGTTCATGACCAAGGGCGGAACGCCCCGGGCCCGTCTCCGGAGCAACTCGATCAACTCCTGGGTCGGCATGCATGACGGCAAGCCGACGTGGTTCGGCAACAGTCCGCCGTGGCGGATGTTCCTGAAGGAGACGGACTTCGTGGAGGCGGCCAACACCTGGGTCTTCGTGGATGAACATCCGGACAGCATCAACGACGGGTTCTTCTGCACCGACATGAAGTCGGCTCCCGACCTGGGGAAGGCCGTCCTGCCCGATTGTCCGGCCAGCTACCACAACGGGGCGTGTGGATTCGCCTTCGCGGATGGGCACTCGGAGATCAAGCGCTGGGTGGACCGTCGGACCAAGGTCCCGGTCAAGCGCGGCGACTACCAGCCGAGCAATCAGGCGAACAACAAGGACATCGAGTGGCTCTGGAGCAAGACCACACAGCGGCTGAACTGATCGCAGATCGTCGCGCCTCGACCGTTGAATGTGGAGCGGCCGACCAGTAGAAACCCACCTCCTTCATGAAGCTTCCGATCCGAATCGCCCTTTATCTGGTGATGGTGATGCTGATGGGATATTCCCTGTCGCGCTTCCGCACGGCCTACTCATCCCAGGGGAGCATCCGACAGGACTCGTCCCTGGTTGGAGAGGAGACGTCCGAGGCCGCCCAGGTCCAACCGGCTCCAGCCGAGGCCCAAGAGACCGGGACGAACGCCCCTTCCACGACTGCGGGCGCCGTGACCAATACCGCGACGACGAACGCGGTGCCTCCCGTGGTGGCCTCGACCAATGCGGCGCCCCAGAAGAAACCCGCATCGAAGAAGGATCCGTCCTCCAGTTCGGTGCCGACACTCGGCCTGTTTGTAATCTCCCTGCTGGGGCTGGGCGGGCTCATCGCCTGGGATGTTGCCCGGGCGATGGGTGAGCGTGCGTCCAAGAGCATGCTGGCCGACGACTGGGTCGAGCGGAAGGACCCCGAATACGAGAAGGCCGAGGAGGTCTGGGCGAACGGACAGCATCTCGATGCCATCGCGCTGATGCGTGAGTACCTCGCCAAGAATCCACGCGAGCAGCATGTCGCCATCCGCATCGCCGAGATCTACGAGAAGGACCTCGCCAATCCTCTCGCGGCGGCCCTCGAGCTCGAGGAGGTCCTTCGCAAGAAGCTGCCTCGGGAGAAGTGGGGATGGACCGCCGTCCGCCTCTCCAACCTGTACTCGGGTCGGCTCAACCAGTCCGACAAAGCCCTCCAGCTCTTGGAGCGGATCGTGAACGAGTTCCCGGAGACCGGGGCCGCCAAGAAGGCTCGTCAGCGTCTCGGGCTTCCCGAGCCCGAGGTCGCGGTCCAGCCCGCCGCCGAGGAGGCTCCCGAGGAGGATTCCGATGATTCCCCACCCCCGCCCCCTGAGCCGCCGTCCGGACTGCCCAAGGGATTCCGGAAGCGGAGCTGAGTGCGGCTCCCGCCCTGCGGTCCAGGGGGGAGTGAGGGGCTGGGCCTTGTTCCGGACCGAGTTCCCGCTTGCTGGTGCCCGGGCCGGCTGCCATAGACTTCCGGCCTCGTGAGTTCCACCGCCATCGGACTGGATGCGTCGATGTACCCGATTGCCATCGGGATCATTGCCATTGGACCGGGACTGTGTCGCTGAACGAGATTTTCGGAGATCGAAAGCCCCGTTCCGCGACACGGAACGGGGCTTTCGGTTTTCAGGAGCCCCCAAACTGCACCCCGATGAAGACACGCCAGGTCGAGATCTACGACACCACGCTGCGCGACGGCGCCCAGGCCGAGGGCATCAACTTCTCCCTCGCCGACAAGCTCCGCATTGCGGAGCGACTGGACCAGTTCGGCGTCCATTTCATCGAGGGCGGTTGGCCCGGGTCGAACCCGAAGGACCTCGAGTTCTTCCGCCAGGCGGCCCGCCGCCGATGGAAGTCCGCCCGCATCGCCGCGTTCGGCTTCACCCGCCGGAAGGGTGTGGCCGTGGAGGACGACTCCCAGGTCCAGATGCTCCTCGATGCGGAATCCCCGGCGGTCACCGTCGTGGGCAAGACCTGGCTCCTCCACGTCCATGAGGTGCTCCGGGTGAAGCCCGATGAGAACCTGGCGATGATCGCCGACACGATCCGCTACCTGAAGGACCATGGCCGGTTCGTCGTGTACGACGCCGAGCATGCCTTCGACGGGTTCAAGGACGCCCCCGACTACGCCCTGGCGACCTGGCAGGCGGCGGAGAAGGCGGGGGCCGACGTCATCTGCCTCTGCGACACCAACGGCGGCTGCCTGCCGTCCGAGATCGCCCGGATCACCGCGGTCGCCCACGGCAAGCTCAACGCCCGGATCGGCATCCATACGCACAACGATTGCGGGTTCGGAGTAGCCAATGGCATCGCGGCCCTGGAGGCAGGCGCCTCGCATATTCAGGGCACCATCAACGGTTATGGCGAGCGGACCGGGAACTGCAATCTGACCAGCGTCATGCCCACGCTGCAGTTCAAGCTGGGGTGGAAGGGTGTGCCGGCGAAGTCGTTGCCGAAGCTGAAGGAACTTTCCGAGTTCGTGGACGAGATCGCGAACGTCCGACACGACGCGCGCCAGCCATGGGTGGGCCAGACCGCCTTCGCCCACAAGGGCGGCATCCATGTGCACGCGATCGAGCGAGTGGCCCGCAGCTACGAGCACATCCAGCCCGAGGCGATCGGCAATACCCGCCGCGTCCTGGTCAGCGACATGTCCGGCCGCACGAACATCCTGCTCAAGGCCCAGGAACTCGGGTTCCGTCTGGCGGCCGACGCCCCGGAGACCCGGGCGATCACAGCCCGGGTGAAGGAGCTGGAGGCCCAGGGCTTCGAATACGAGGCGGCCGAGGCCTCGCTCGCCCTGCTGATCCGCGGCACCCTCGACCACAACCCCGAGCTCCTCTTCACGGTGGAGGACTACCACGTGTCGATGCGTGGGCATGGCACGACCTCGACCTGCGAGGCCACGGTCAAGGTCCGGGTCGGCAAGACCGTCCATCACACCGTGGCCGACGGCGACGGCCCGGTGAACGCCCTCGACGGGGCGCTGAGGTCGGCGCTGGCGAAGTCGTTCCCGAAGCTGAGGTCGATCCGGCTGACCGACTACAAGGTCCGGATCCTCGACGGCGTGGCCGGGACGGGGGCGAAGACCCGGGTCCTGATCCAGTCCACCGATGGGCGTCGCGAGTGGGGCACCGTGGGTGTGAGCGAGAACATCATCACCGCCTCACTCCAGGCCCTCGTGGACTCCATGGAGTACGCGCTGCTGAAGCGGTAGGCGACCGCCTTTTGTTTTGTCAGGGACTGGTGACCTCGGGATTCTCTCCAAGCATGAATTTGCCGTTGGTCGGGGTCATCATGGGATCGCAGTCGGACTGGGAGACGATGCAGCATGCCGTCCGCCAGCTCGAACAACTGGGTGTCCCGTTCGAGACCAGCGTCGTGAGCGCCCATCGGACGCCCGACCTCCTCTTCGAGTATGCGGCGTCGGCGGAGAAACGGGGTCTGGAGGTCCTGATCGCCGGTGCGGGGGGTGCGGCGCATCTCCCAGGGATGTGCGCCAGCAAGACCAGCCTTCCGGTGCTCGGGGTGCCGATCCAATCGAAGGCCCTCAACGGGATGGATTCCCTCCTGAGCATCGTCCAGATGCCGGGTGGCATCCCGGTCGGCACCCTCGCCATCGGCAAGGCAGGGGCGATCAACGCCGCCCTCCTCGCCACTGCGATCCTCGGGGCCAAGCATCCCCAGTTCCGCAAGGCCTACACCGAGTTCCGGAACCGCCAGACCGAGGCTGTGTTGTCGAACCGGATCCCGGGCAAGGCGGACTGATAGTTGAGAGCTGAGAGTTGAGTGTTGAGGGTTAATACAAGCCCGGCGCAGTCAAAACATAGGTAACACACTTGGGTCAGAACATAGGTAACACTTCAGGGGTTAG
>JBDLQQ010000290.1:0-12496 GCA_039800465.1 Verrucomicrobiota bacterium | reverse complement strand
GCCTCCGCAACGCGCCGCCCTCCCCCCCCCCACCCACCCCCGACGAAGGCACCCGCGCGGCCAGTGGGGAGGAAAAAGAGGACATTTTCGCCTGAGTCAGGAAGAGGACATTCTTAAAGAGCTTTGACAGGGTGATTTGGCGAAGGGTTCCCGCGCTGATGCGGACGCGCAGAATGCCGTTGGATCCTGCCTTCCAGTCGCGGGGCGAGGCCGGTACGACCCGATCGATCTCCACCTCGGGTCCAGGCCTAGGTAGACGGCCAGCCTGCTGGGATCTGCAATCCGGTGGATGTCGGCCAGGACCGTTTCCAAAACGGAGGTGATCACGTCTCGGACGCCGACCGGGCGCCAGCGAGAACAGCCCTGGATCCTGGGCCCGGCGTGAAGTGCGCGATCCGTCCTCAGATTGCGATGGGGCCATGAGGGACCTCAGCCTCATCAGCACCGCTCGGCGCTTCGCCTAGTCCGAGTACGCCGCGGGCCAGACCCAGTCCCTGTGGGTGCCATCCTTGCGGCGGCCATTCTGATCCTCGCGATCGTCGCCGACGGACCAAAGGCGGAAGAGACCGTTGTCGGTCTGCGCGTAGCGGATCGGCTTGCCGTCCATCGGGTCGATCGGGACCGCGGGCAGGAAGTCTGGGACCAGGGCGTCGAGGGTCTTGGGATAGGTCCCCTTCTGGAGCCGATGGCGCTCGAGGGCGCAGCCGGTGATCGCACACTGGTTCATCACCGAGCCACGGACCGTTTTGGCCACGGAACGCCCAAGCCCGGCTCCCAATTGACGTGCGAACAACGTGTAGGGCGATGGGTTTTTCTGGAATCTCGACTCCTCATGGGCGTCCCGGGCCTCCGCTTCTTTCAGGATGGCCTGCCACTCGGGACCCGGCATTCCACCACGGAGGCGCCGGGCGGTCTCGATGTGCTGCTGGGTCTCGAGGGCGAGGGCCGATTGGTTCTGACGGATCCATCCCCGAGGGAGGATCGCGGCGAAGAGCGCCTGATCGAAGGCGACGCCGGAGATTTCTGGCACGTTGGCTTCGAGCATCTGGTAGATCTGCTTCGGATCCCGGATCCACTGGTCCATCGTCTGGATGGCCCCATTGCGTTCGCCTTCCAGGGCCAATGCCAGGCCGGCCAAATAGTCGCGCTGCGCGAGTTGCCTCTGGAATTCCTGGAGCTGGGCATCGGTCCAGCAGTGGGCGGCGATGCCATGCCAGATCGATTCGGAGGCGATCTGGCCCTGCGCGATGCGGACGAGGTGGGAAATCAGAAGGGGATCCTCTCGGAGCCAATCCGAGATCCGGAGTGCCACCAGACTCTCTTCGAAAGCGGCGTTGGTCTGCCCATCGGAGATGAGGGCCTGGATCCGAAGGTCGAGGTGGTGCTGGATCCGTTTGAGGGCCGATAGGTTCGGCAGGAGCATCTGGAATCCCTGCTCAAAGGCGTAGTCGAACCGGCAAAACGGAAGCCGACTCGCTTCGCGGATCACCTCGAGTTCAGGTTCGGCCACCTGAAGTGAGGTCAGGACTACGGTCGCGGCGGAGGCCCCTGCGGGCGCCACCGGGTATTCGGGATGATCCGAGCGGGGTGCGGATTGTCGCCGGGGTGTCTTGTCCTGTTTGGAGACGGCATCCGGCGTGCCGTTCCCCTGTTCTTGAAGTGATCGAAAGGCGTTCGACCAGTCTTGGAGGGTGGTGGGGCGCCAAACTTTCCTGGGTTTTTCGGGCAGGAATTCTTCGGGACGCATGAAGACCTTCATCCGCAACCTTCCTGTCTGCGACAGCGGCATTCCACCATTGGTCCGCATCACCTCGACCGAGTTGGTCCGCATGACTTCCCTGAAGAGTGGGATCGCGGCAGCGTTCTGGTCGTCCGGGACAGCCGGACCGGCGAGCTCGCGGAAACCGAGACGTTCCCCCTTGGCGATCAGGGCGTCCTGGGTGGCCTTCCACTGGAGCGTGCCACGGGCCCTCTCGAAGCTGGTCAACAGCACGTACGGGGTCGCGATGTAGAAGAGGAGGGCATAGCCCAGTCCAAACAATGCGGTCCAGAGGGAGCGGGGCAGGGTCGGCGGTGGATTGCCGCTGCGGATGCGTGCGGCGCGTCGGTTCCACGAGACCACCGTGAAGACGGAAACCACGAGGATGGCAGTCGCGATGAACAGGGCCAGGACCAGACTCACCAGGCCGAACTCCGGGGAGTATTGTCGGGCGCCCAGGGCCATCGCTACGAGGATCAGACCGAGGACCAGGTTCCGAAGTGGACGGGACCAGGGCAGGTTCTTCTCAGGCGGTGGGGGCGGAGAGCAGAACCATCGGAAGAAGCGGTGGCCCTTCAGGGGGCGTTCCTCCCACCAGCAGAAAAAGGATTCAGGATTCATGGGGGCTAGGTGAACGGATGGGCTCAGACGTTGAGGAGAGGCAGGGGGTACTCGGGAATGGGGACGCTGTCATGCGCGGTTAGCGAGCCCATTTCATAGACCGGACTGGAGGCCTGGACGTCACGGTCGAAGGGGGGCTGATCTCCGCCCGCCCAGGCGAGCTTTACCGATGGGAGTCCCTGTGCCTGGCCTGGGCGGAGGCGTTGTCGCAGGTGGCTTCGCGGTTGCAGATGTGCCGGCGATCGGGGTTCCGGTTCCGTTTGGTGGTTTTGAGATTCCAGGGCGCGGAGCAGGGCGAGGCGCTCCTCCCGGGCTTCCTGGAGGGCCTGGGAGGAAGGCACGGCGGCGGATGGGATCGGGGATCCCAGAATCCAGGTGTCGAGCTGGAACCCGACCCACGCCAGGATCCAGATCGCGGCCAACCCCGTGACCGGGGATGACATCCGGGTCCACCAGTGCTCCCAAACGCTGGGAATCGGGCGACGTTCCGCTGGCCGGCGTTCCTGGGCGTGGCGGGAGAGGATCGTGTCGCGAAGTTCCTGGGGGACCGGGCGCAGGGGCTGGGACTGGAGCAGCGCTTCGAAGGCGTGGGCTTCCGGCTCGGAGGAGGGGGGTTCTGAGGGATCCATGGCGGGTCAGGGGCGGATTTCGTCGTAGAGGGGTTGGAGGCGATCGCGCAGTTTCTCGAGTCCGTAGCGATAGCGACTCGCGGCGGTGTTGGCGGGAATCTGGAGGATGGCGGCGATGTCGAGAAACGAACGCCCCTCCCAGAGCTTGAGATGGACCACGCTCCGTTGTTCCGAGGGCAGTGCGGCCAACGCCGTCGAGAGTTCCCTCCGGAACGCTGCGGTATCCGGATCCGGGGCGCTGGCGAACAATTCGATCCGGGACTCCGAGGCGGCGGTCTCGAGTCGATGACGGGTCTCACGCCGGCGGAGGGAATCGATCGCCTGATGGTGGGCCAGGCGGAGGAGGTAGGCCCGTTCGTCCCGCAGTGCGGCGGGATCGAGCTCCAGCCGACCCAGCTTGAGGAAGAGCTCCTGGAGGGCTTCCCGGGCGTCGGTCTCGCTCCGGGTGATGTTGAGCAGGAACACGAACACCGCCTGGGCGTGGGTGTCGTAGAGGCGTTCCAGCTCAGGGGGACTCATGCGTTCCGGATAAGACGCATGACGCTTGAAGATTTGTCTGTCGAATCTTGCGGGATTTCCGGAACGGCGGAGTGTCTCGCTCGGTGGAACTACTCGATACCCCAGGGATCCGTGATCAAATGCGGACGATTCCGTCGTGGACCCTCCAGGATCGCATGATCCAAAGGATCTATGAATTCCCGGACTTCGTGGGGGCGATGGTGTTTGTGAACGCCATCGCGCTGCATGCCGAGGACGTCCAGCACCATCCGGACATCGATATCCGATGGAACAAGGTGACCCTGACGCTCACGACCCATGACGCTGGAGGGCTGACCCTCATGGATTTCGAGGTCGCCCGACAGGCGGATGGGATCTCCGGTTGACGTGCAGGGAGGGGGTCCCTGCGGTGGGATGCCTTACTTGGCGCCCTGATCGATCCAGGCCCGGACGATGCCGACCTGCTCCTTGGTGAGCGGCTCGCCCTTGCCCTCGGGGGGCATGACGGTGTCGGGGTCGAGTCCCGAGATGGAGACGAGGAGGGAGCTCTTGAGGCTGTCGCCCTTCACTACCGACGCGCCGTTCTCGCCGCCCTTGAGGGTGGCCTCGAGGGAGTCGACGCGCAGCTTGCCCTTCTGCTTCTCGGCTCCGTGGCACTTGAAGCAGGACTTCTCGAAGAGCGGCTTGATGTCCTTGTCGAAGGTCAGCCCCTTGGTGGTCGCGGCGGGCGGCAGTTTGCTGAGATCCACATCGGCGGCGAACGCCAGGGAGCCCAGGACAACGGAGAGCGAGAGAACGGAGAGAGTCTTCATCGTGGTGCGATTGTGAGCGGAACGCTGGCCAATGACGTCTCCGCGGTCAAAACGATTCAAGAGATCGGGAAGGTCTGGTGCAGGGCGGGGAATCAGATTTGCGGGCGGGCGGGGGGTGGGACTACTGGTCGGGGGTCGGATCAAAACCCTTCACTCCTATGACTCAAAACACACTCCCTTCCGAGCGGGTTGTCTCGGATCTCCACCACCTCGCCGCCGATCTTGAGGCGATGCTTCAGGACCGGACTCCGTCCCAGGAATCCCGGATCTCGGATCTCCGTGGCCGATTGTCCCGCATCCTTTCCCAGACGAGTGACGCCTGTGGCGACCTCGGGTGTCGCGCCTCCAACACGGCGAAGCGGGGGCTGGCGGCGGCCGATGCCTCGGTGCGGGCCCACCCTTGGGAATCGGTTGGGGCGGCGTTCGTGGTGGGGCTCGTCGCGGGCGTCTGGGCTACGCGTCGTCGCTCCGCATGACCTCGCTTCTCGGTCTCCTGCGGTTCCGGTCTCATCTGGCGTCGTGGGTCTCGCTGGTCGGCGGCCTCCTCACGGATCGGGTCGATCTGTGGGCGGCCGCCCTCCGGCTCGAGAGGCTCCGCCTGCTGCAGATGGTCGGCCTGCTGGTGGCGACGCTGTTCCTGGGGTTGCTGGGCCTGCTGAGCCTCACCGCCGCGGTGGTCGTGGCGTTGTGGCATGTGTCCCCGGTGGGGGTGCTGCTCGGCCTTGCTGGGCTCTACGGACTCGCGGCTCTGATTGGGCTTCTGCGCCTCCGGACCCTTTCCGGGCAGGTTCCGTTCTCCGCCGCCTCCGCCTCCCTGAAGCGGGATTGTGAGCGGCTGGATCAGATCCTGAGGGGCAGTCCCGCGGAGGCGGGAACCGCTGGTAGTCCCGAGGCGCGGGGATCTTGAGTTCCGGGGAACCGCTGGGGTCAGCCTTGGCGCGCCTCGAGGAACCGCCTGAGTTCCGAGGCCAGGACCCCGCCAAACCCGGGGACGTCGGCGATCTGATCGAGGGTCGCTGTGCGAAGCCTCTGGACGGACCCGAACCGGCGGAGCAGGGCCTGCTTGCGCCCTTCGCCGATACCCGGGAACTCGTCGAGGATGCTCTCGGAGATCTTCTTCAGCCGGAGTTGCGCGTTGTAGGTGTTGGCGAACCGGTGGGCTTCGTCCCGGACCCGCTGCAGGAGCTTCACCGCCGGGCTGTCGAGTCCCAGGCGGAGGGGTTCTTCACGGTGGGGAAGGTAGATCTCCTCGTTCTCCTTCGCGAGGCCGAGGATGGGGATGGACTCCAGGCCCAGCTTTGCGAGTTCGGCCCGGGCGGCGTTGATTTGGCCACGACCACCGTCGATCAGGATCAGGTCGGGCAGTCGGGCCTTGGCCGGGGGCTTTGGGTTCCACGGGACGACTGCCGCATCGGTGTCCGGGAGCGGGGCGCGTCCCTGATGGGCTGCTGCGGTGTCGTCGATAGCCCGCTGGAGTTCCGGGACGCTGGCCTCCCCGGAATCGGGATCGCTGGGATCCAGGCCACCCTGTCTCACCTCTCGCAGGAGCCGTGAGTACCGGCGTCGGATGGTCTCGGCCATGCTGGCGAAGTCGTCCTGCTGGACGACCGACTTCATCCGGAAGCGTCGGTAGTGGCTGCGATCGGGACGGGCGTGCCAGAAGCTGACCATCGAGGCCACGACGAAGGTCCCGCTGATGTTGGAGATGTCGAACCCCTCGATCCGGGCTGGCGGCTCCGGCAGGCCCAGGACGCGGGACAGTTCCCGGAGATCGGCCTCGGGGTTGACCGCCACGGGCAGCGTGTAGGGGATGCGCTCGAACTTTTCGGTCTTCTCGGTGGTGCGCTTGAGGTCCTCGAGGGCGTCCCGCAGCTGGGCGGCCTTCTCGAAGTCGAGGTCCGCCGCCGCCTTCTGCATCTCGCGTTCCAGCTCGGATCGGAGTTCGTCGGTCTGTCCCTGCAGGAACTCGATCCCGGCCCGGACCTGGGCGAGGTACTGGTCGCGGCTCACGTTGCCGATGCAGGGGGCGGTGCAGTGCTTGAGATTGCCGTAGAGGCAGTGCTTGTAGTCGGCCTCGCCCGGGGTGAGGGGACGGCAGCCCCGGAGGTGGAACTTCCGACGCATCAGGGTCAGGGCCCTGCGGACGCTTCCCGAGTGGGCGAACGGACCGAAATAGATGCAGCCGTCGTCCTTCCGGAGGCGGGTCAGGGTGAACCTCGGGATGGGGTCGTTGAGGTTCACCTTCAACATCAGGAACCGCTTGTCGTCCTTCAGGTCGATGTTGAACCGGGGCTGGAACTCCTTGATGAGCTTGCTCTCCAGCAGCAGCGACTCGGGCTCGGATTTGACGACGTGCCAGTCGAGGTCGTGGATGGCCTCCACGAGGGCGTTGAACTTGAGGTCCCATCCCATGCGACGGGACGGGTGGAAGTACTGGGAGACGCGCTTGCGGAGATCCCGGGCCTTGCCGACGTAGATCACCGTCCCGAAGCGGTCCTTGTGCAGGTAGACCCCGGGACGGTGTGGGATCTGGGACAGCTTGTTCCGGATATGGTCGCTGATCGGCACGATGGGGTGTCCGGGGCCGGTCGTCACCCGCCAGGAGTCCGGGTCACTTCGCCAGGTTCGGGTTTTCCCAGAACGCGTAGGCCAGGAGGTGCAGGATCGTCATCTGGGCGTCCTCGACGCGCCCGTAATGGGTGCCGTTGATCACGACGGGCTGGTCCGCCAGATCCGCCATCTTGCCCCGCTTGGCGCCGACGAGCGCGATGCTCTTCAGCCCCTGTTCCTTGGCCCATTCGAAGGCCCGGACACAGTTGGGGGAATTGCCGCTGACGCTGATGCCGATGAGCACGTCGCCGGGACGGGCGTAGTTGGTCAACTGGCGCACGAAGACGTCGTCGTAGCTGTAGTCATTCCCCAGGGCGGTGATCCAGGCGACGTTGTCCGTCAGCGAGAGGACGCGGAAGCGTCGGGGCAGGACATCCGAGGCGCCCTTGCCGAGGTCGACGGTGAAGTGGCTCGCGTTGGCGGCGCTGCCGCCGTTGCCGATGACGAACACCTGGGCGTCACGCCGGTGGGCATCCTGGAGGGTGGCGATGAGCGCCGCGAGCTGCTGGGGGTCGAGGCTGCCGAGGAGGCGTTGCTGTTCGGCGAGGTAGGACGAGATCCAATCCATCATCTCCACATGCTCTTGGCAGGGGCCCGAGGGCTCCAAGGAGAAAATGGGTCGGACACCGGGAATCCGGGCGGCACCCCGGTTTCAGTCCCGCCCGCGGCCTGCGGCATCGAAGGCGAGAGCCAGGGCGCCGACGGGCACGGAATCCTCGCCCAACCCGGCGAGGGCGATTGCCGGGACGGGGTGGAACGATTCCATGACATACCCGGGAAGGGCGGTGGCGATGGCGTCCCAGAGAGGGGTGCCGATGAGGGAGAGCCCCCCGCCCACCACGATGATCTGGGGATGGAACAGGTGGACGGCGTGGGAAAGGGCGAAGGCGAGATTGTCGGCCAGTTCGCTGAGGATGGCCTGGGCGATCGGGTCGTGGTCCGCGAGGGCCTGGGCGAGGAACCGGGCCTCGCCCTGCTTGGCGTCGCCAACGAGTCGTGCGAGCGGCCCTTCGGGATGGAGGGTGATGGCCTCGCGGATCCGCCGATCAACGGCCCAACCGGAGCAGCGGTCCTCGACGAGGGTGCCGGACTTGTCGAGGCGCAGGTGCCCCAGTTCGGCCTCCCCGGGGATGGCCCCGTGGTAGAGGTGCTGGTGGACCACGAGTCCGCCCCCGACTCCACTGCCCATGTTGATCCAGAGGACGGGATCGTGGTTTCGGCCTGCGCCGTGGCGGGCCTCGCCGAGGGCGGCGACGTTGGCGTCGTTGTCGATGGCGATCGGGAGCCCGGTGAGTCCATGGAGCCACTGGCCGAGTTCAAAGTCGTGCCAGCCCTGGATCTGGTGGGAACAGGCGATCCGGCCGGTGCGGTGGTCCACAGGACCGCCGAAGCCCACGCCGATGCCGATGGGTTTGTGGGCCTCGATCAGGGCAGGGAGGTGGGCTGCGATCTCCTTGCGGATCCCTTCGCCTCCCGAGGCCCTTTCCACCTGCAGTCGGCGCCGGTCCAGGATGGAACCCTGGGCGGTGCCGGTGACCAGTTGGAGCTTGGTGCCGCCGATCTCGATTCCGAGAGTGGTCATTTCGACCGAGATTGACGTCCTTGGTGTGGGGGCGTCGACGGGGTTGTTGTCGGCCGACGACGGAGTTTGGATCATCAGGTCGTAGGAATCGTCGCCGTTCCTAGTACTGCCTCAGGTTCGTTGGCGCTGCGGGGACAGTCCCCAGTTCCGGATTAATACCAACAACGAACTTCCGAGCCCGCTGGATGAGTTCGGGGTTGGCCCCGACGGACTCCAGAGCGGTCGGAAGGGTTGCAAAGGGAGTTGCGACTCGCACACGCATTCCCGCCTCTGTCCACCCCTTTGCCCGGTATTCCTCAGCCGAGAATTTCTCGCTCTTGTCCAGCCAAGCGGTTGCCAACGCAATAGCGATCCGTTTTTTGAGGGATGGGTTCAATCGGTCGATCTCAGAAGAGACCCATTTGCTTTCGAAGAGGGTGTTCGGGTTGGCCAGGTGTGCATACCAGCCGGACGCAGACATGCTTGCGACTTGTTGATAGTCGGCACTCGCCTCACCAGCCTTGATCTTGTCGAGGAGCATGATGCTGTAAGAGGGAGGCAGTCCTTCCCATCCCCAGTTGTTTGAGAACGGTTGGAGATACTCGAAAGCGACCGGGTGGGTGTCCACCACCCTCCGGTTGCTATCGTTCAGGACCAATTGGAGTTGGTACCAGAGCATGGATTCAAACACCCACGTTCTCTTATCGTTAGCAAACTCGTTTAGGTGGGGGGCTGCCCGAAAGACCTCGCCGGATAACCAGGACCTGGGGTTTCCCTGCGGGCCGAAGTAGGACCTCGACGCCCCCTCAAATTCGAACTCCTGCATCATCTCCCAGATCTTTGTGATCCTCCATTTGGAGACCGACATCCCGGTCGGTCCGTCGCTAAGCTTGCGGTTCCAAACCTCGTTGCACATGTACACGAATGCATGGATCGCTGCCGTACGTCCCTCCGAGTTCAACTTCTGCTGAACGTAGCTCCGCAATCCGTTGAAGGTGTCGACAAGAGGTGGGATCCATCCGTCGGGTTTCCCCAAATCGGCCGCGCGGTCGATGGGGTGCCGATGGGTGAGCCATTGGTTCCAGTCTGGGAACTGGACGTAGAGGGGTATCTCCCGAGCGTTGGTCGTCTTGGAGAAGTTGTATGAATCGATGGATGCCTCATCAGGGAAGATGTACTTCAAAGTGTCATAATCCCGATCCAGCACCCATTCTAGCCCGGCACCAGCCGCCCAGCTGCGGACGGGTTTTGAGTCGAGGCCTGGTCCGGGCTGATAGGGGGGGTTCCAAGGACGTCCATTCTCTTCGTAGGGTATTGGGAGCGATCGGATGTAACTGGCGATCTTGCCACCCTGCTCCCGGGTCAATTGGTGATAGATTGAGCGCTCGATGATCGAACGGTTCGAGTAGTTGAAATACTTGAGGTCCCGACCGTCCTGGGCATGGCAGTCGGAACAGGCCACCCTGATGGGGCGGCCGTTTTCCCAAAGATGAGCGGAGTACCAGAGCTTCTTTCCTTCAGCGATCGCCTCGACGGAGTCGACAGGTGGCTTCCATGTTGAGGGATTTTCCTGCACGAATTCGCTGGCCGGAATCAATGGTTGCGAATCGGGCGTGGCCAGGAAGTTGAACGCCAGGACTCGGTATCCGATCGAGAGACCATCACGGTCATTGAAGCGGAATTGGATCGTGTTCCGGCCTTTATGGACCACGCCACGAGGAAGAGGCACAATCATGCGGATCGTCGCCTGGACTCCGGTCATTCCCCACAGTTTCCCATCGGGGAATGGGAAAGTCACATTGTCGGGATTCAACGTGATCCAATCCGGACTGTCGTTGAGCCGCAGGCTCATTTTGTCCCGGGTATTCAGGCCGTGAACCCGCAGGCTCATGGCGGTCACTTCGGGCGAACCCTCAGGAAGGGGGACCTCGACCGTTTCAACATGTCCGGGCGCGCCCAACACCTCGATGGGCAGCGTCACGGCGGCCATCGATTGCATAGCCCCGAGCATCGCGACCAACAGGATCGAGATCTGCTTCATTTTCTGTGACTCCTTGATGGGAGAGCGAGATTTCCCACCACGGGTAACCTCTCCCCTCCATTGGTCTACACAACCTAATGCGCTCCGGATACGGGGGTCAGCACTACCTGCGACTAGGGTTTTTGCTTAGAGGGGTGGAATTGTCCTGATCCCTGAAGGATTCGTGGGCCGGTCACCAGATCTTCACCCGGACCTCGGGCTTCCGCCACATGGGGTCGCCTTCCCGGATTCCGAAGGCCTCGAAGAACTCGGGCATGTTGCTGATCGGGCCGACGGCCCGGAACATGCCGGGGGAGTGGGGGCCGACCGTGATCTGGCGGCGGAGGGCGTCCTCGCGGAAATTCGTCCGCCACTGCTGGGCCCAGGACAGGAAGAACCGCTGTTCTGGGGTCATGCCATCGATCAGGGCCACCTTCTTGCCCTTGAGGGAGCTCTGGAGGGCCTCGAAGGCGATCGAGGTGCCTCCGAGGTCGGCGATGTTCTCGCCCAGGGACAGCGCACCATTGACGTTGAGTCCGGGAAGCGCGTTGTAGGCGTTGTACTGCTGGATGAGGGCCGTCGCCCGTGCCGTGAACTGTTCCGCATCGGCCGCTGTCCACCAGTCCGTCAGGTTCCCGTCGGCATCGTACCGGCGCCCCTGGTCGTCAAAGCCATGGGTGATCTCGTGGCCGATCACCCCGCCGATCGCGCCGTAGTTGACCGCGTCATCGAGGGTGAAGTCGAAGAAGGGCGGCTGGAGGATCCCTGCGGGGAAGACGATCTGGTTGGCCGTGGGCTGGAAGTAGGCATTCACCGTCGGCGGCGTCATGCCCCATTCCGACTTGTCCACGGGCTTGCCCAGCTTGGCGAGGTTGCGCCGGATCTCGAAATCCGTGGCGGCCCGCAGGTTGCCGAAGAGGTCGCCCCGCTGGATCGACACGCTGGAGTAGTCCCGGAACGTGTCCGGGTGCCCGATCCGGGCCACGAACCGGTCGAACTTGGCGAGGGCCTTCTGGCGGGTGGGCTCGGTCATCCACTCCAGCTTCTGCAACCGCTCGCGCATGACCATCTTGATGTTCGAGATCATCTCGTCCATCCGGGCCTTGGCCTCGGGTGGGTAGTAGCGGTCGACGTAGAGCTTCCCGAGGGCCTCGCCGATCCCGCCATCCACCATCCGGGCGGCCCGCTGCCAGCGGGGTTCCATCTTCGGGGTGCCGCGCAGCACGGTCCCATAGAACCGGAAGTTCTCCTCCTCGAACGGGGTGGCCAGGGCCGGGGCGGCATCATTCAAGGTCTTGTAGCGCAGGTAGGTCTTCCAGTCGGAGAGCGGGCGGTTCGTGAGCGTCTGCTGGAGCCCCTCGAAGAACTTCGGCTGGCCGACGATGACTTCGGCCGCCGCCGGGCCGGTGATCCCGCGATCCTTCAGGTAGGTGTCGAGGGGGAAGGCCGGGATCAACGCCGCGAGGGCGGAGGTTGGCATCTTGTTGTAGTTGGCCACGCGGTCCCGGAGTTCGACCGGGGTCTTGGCCTGGGTCGCGAGGGCCTTCTCGAGCTCGAAGACGTTGGTGGCCTGCGTCGCCGCCTCGGCCGGGGGCGTGCCAGCCAGCGTCAGCAGCCGACCCACGTGGGCGATGAACTCCCCGCGCTGCTTGGCGAAGGCCTCGCTGAAGTAGTAGTCCCGGCTCGGCAGGCTCAGGCCCCCCTGGCTCGCATAGAGGGCATTGATGTCGCTCTTCTTCTGGTCGGCCGAGACCCCCATGGAGAAGCCCGCGCTGACCCCCTCCTGATGGAGGATCGACACGGTGCGGGTGAGGTCGGCAAGGGAGCTGATCCCTGCGATCTGACCGAGGCGCGCCTCGATGGGCTTGAGGCCCGCCGCATCGATCGCCTTCTGGTCCATGGCCGAGGCGAAGAAGTCCCCGACCTTCTGATCCACCGATCCCGGAGCGTTCTGTTTCGCTGCCGTGGTCTCGAGGATGTCCTTCA
>JBDLQQ010000289.1:0-5936 GCA_039800465.1 Verrucomicrobiota bacterium | reverse complement strand
GGCTCCGGGAAACTCACCGGTTCCGTTTTGCGCCTCGATCCCTTAGAGTCCCCGTAGAGATGCTGACATTGACCCAATCCGAGAGACGCGCGCTGCAGCTCGTGCTGCTGATCGCGGTGTCCGGTCTCGTCGGCAAGGTCTGGCTCCGGACCCATCCCCCGTCCCAGGAGACGCCCATCGCCCCACAGGGCGTCGTCGGGATCCGCTGACCATGGCGCAGGTCGACCTCGATACCCTCCTCACCCCGATCCTGGAGCGCGATCCGCGCTACGCCAGGGCGGCCTACCACTTCGTCTGCGAGGCCCTCGACCACACCCAGGGCACCCGCGGGGCCAAGCCGGGAGCGAAGAGCCACGTGACCGCCCAGGAACTGCTCGAGGGCATCCGCCAATACGCCCTGCAGCAGTTCGGCCCCCTCGCCTACACCGTCCTCGAGGACTGGGGCATCCGTTCCTGTCCCGACTTCGGCGAGATCGTGTTCAACCTCATCGACCACGAGATCTTCTCGAAGACGGAGACGGACACGCGCGAGGACTTCCGGGCGGGATTCGATTTCGACGGGGCCTTCCGACGCCCCTTCACCCCGGGTCAGGCGCTGTCCCAGGAGGAATCCTGACACCCCGCCCCCCCGGTCGCTCCCATGCCCCGGCCTGTACACCGGGTCGAACCAGTGCCTCTAGTCCCTGACATTTCTCTACGATGACACCGACCGCCCCTTCGCAGACGCCCGACGGCGTCGTGCTGACGACCCTCCCCAACGGTTTCCAGCTGATCCTCAAGGAGGACCACAGCGCCCCCGTGACCAGCGCCCAGATCTGGTGCCGGGCGGGGAGCATCGACGAGGGACGGTGGCTCGGCGCAGGACTGTCCCACGTCCTCGAGCACATGCTGTTCAAGGGCACCTCCACCCGACCCGGAGCGCGGATCGACCAGGAGGTCCAGAGCGCCGGCGGCTACATGAACGCCTACACGTCGTTCGACCGGACCGTCTACTGGATCAACGTCCCGAACACCGGCACCCGGGTCGCCATCGACATCCTTTGCGACATCGTCCAGAACGCGACGCTCCCGGAGGACGAGCTGGTCAAGGAGCTCGACGTCATCCGCCGGGAGATGGACATGGGGCAGGACGATCCGGGTCGCCGGAGCGGGAAACGTCTCTTCGAGACCGCCTACGCACGGAGCCCCTACCGGTACCCGGTCATCGGCATCCCGGACATCTTCAACCGGATCACACGATCCGACCTGCTCGCCTACTACTCGGAGAAGTACGCGCCGAACAACTGCTTCCTCGTGGTGGTGGGGGATTTCCGGGTCTCCGAGGTGGTGGACCAGGTGACGCAGGCCTTCGCCGGCAGCGGCGCCCGGGCGGTGCCGCCGGAACCCTTCATCCCAGAGCCCCCGCAGACCGCGCCCCGCGAGGTCGTGGAGGAGGCTCCGGTGGAGCTCTGCCACTTCCACCTGGCATGGCACACCCCGGACGTGCGCCACGAGGATGCCCCAGCTCTCGAGGTGCTCGCGACCCTCGCCGGACATGGTCGCAGCTCCCGGCTCTACCGGGAGGTCCGGGATCGTGCCGCGCTGGTGCATTCGGTCGGTGCGTGGACCTATTCCCCCGGATATGAGGGGTTGTTCGGGGTCAGCGGCACCTGTGATGGCCCCAGGCTCGCGGACGCCCAGGCAGCCATCCTCGCGGAGCTGGAACGCATGAAGACCGAGCGCGTCACCGGTGACGAGCTCTCCAAGGCGCTCAAGCAGTTCACCGCGGGCGCCCTCGCGAGCCGGAAGACGATGGAAGGACAGGCCGAGGATCTGGGTTCCAACTGGATGCGGGCACACGACCTCGGCTTCAGCGAACGCTTCCTGGAGGCGATCCGACGCCTCACCCCGGCAGACCTCCAGTCCGTCGCCCAGCGCTACCTGACGGAGGCCAACCGGAGCATCTATGGACTCGTCCCCGAGGGACAGGCCCCGAGGAGGACCTCCAGCTCGAACACGGTGTCCGAGAACCCCGTCCGCCTCACCCGGCTGTCGAATGGCCTGCGGCTGCTGGTGAAGGAGGACCACCGCCTCCCGTTCGTGGAATTCCGCCTCGCCCTCCACGGCGGACTGCTCAGCGAGTCGGAGTCGGAATCCGGGATCGGTTCCCTGCTCTGCCGCATGATGTCCAAGGGCACGCACCACCGGAGCGCCGAGCAGCTGGCGGCCGCCATCGAGGGTCTGGGGGCCAGTCTCGAACCCTTCGCCGGCAACCACAGCATGGGACTGACCGCCGAGTTCCTCCGCGAGGATTTCGCGACCGGACTGGACCTGCTCACCGACGTCCTCCTCAACCCCGCCCTCCGTCCCGAGGCTCTGGATCGGGAACGGGCCGCCCAGCTGGCCGCCATCCGGGGGCAACGGGACAAGCTGCTGAACTGCGCCTTCAACGGGATGCGCCGCGGCCTGTTCGGACCGCAGGGATACGGGCTCGACGTCGTCGGCACCGAGGCCTCTGTGAAGGCCCTCACCTCCGGGGCGCTCGGCGCCTTCCACCGACGCTGGGTCACCCCGGCCAACGCCGTCCTCGCCGTCTATGGGGACATCCAGGCCGAGGCGGCGATCGAGGCGATCGAGGCCTCGCTCGGATCTTGGTCCGGTGCCGCCGTCACGCCCGACCTCACCGGCGGGACCTCCCTCCATCAGGCACGACACCTCGAGACCCGCGACAAGGAACAGGCGGTGATCGCCCTCGGGTTCCCAGGGACGACCTTCGACAACCCCGACCGGTACGCGCTGGAACTCCTCCAGGAGGCCTGCTCGGACATGGGGAGCCGGCTCTTCATGCGGATCCGGGACACGCTCGGGCTCGCCTACTATGTGGGGGCCTCCCACTTCATCGGACGGCGCCCCGGCTACTTCGCCTTCTACTGCGGGACCGCCCCGCAGCACTGCGAGCAGGTGGAGGCGGAGCTGCGATCCCAGGCGGAGCAGCTGCGGACCGGAGGACTGACCCCCGAGGAACTCACGAGGGCCAAGGCGAAGGTCGTCGGCCAGCGGAAGATCGCCCGTCAGGACCTCGGACACCAGGCCATGACGGCCGCCCTCGATGAACTCTACGGGCTGGGCTACCAGCACGGGGACACCGACGACACCCGGTTCGAGCGGGTGACCCTCGAGGACGTCGCCGCCGTCGCGGGACGCTATCTCGTGGCCGACCGCTCGGTCGTCTCGATCGTGCGCGGTCAGGACGCCGGGGCGGCCTGATAGGCCTCCATCCCGACGCAGGAGCAGACCAGGTTCCGGTCGCCGAAGACGTTGTCGACCCGTCCCACCGCCGGCCAGAACTTGAACTGGCGCAGACCGGCCACGGGATAGGCGGCCTGTTCGCGGCTGTAGGGACGATCCCACCGGTCTGCCGACACCACCTCGGCGGGATGCGGGGCGTTCTTGAGCGGGTTGTTCTTCGGATCGACCGCTCCCGACTCCACCGCCTGGATCTCGGCGTGGATCGCGATCATCGCGTCACAGAACCGGTCCAGCTCCGCCTTCGACTCCGACTCCGTCGGCTCGACCATCAGGGTCCCCGCGACGGGCCAGCTCAGGGTCGGGGCGTGGAATCCGTAGTCCATCAGGCGCTTGGCGACATCCTCGGCCGTGACCGACTTGAACGGACGGAGGTCGAGGATGCACTCGTGGGCGACCAGGCCGTTCGACCGGTAGAGGGTCGGGAAGGTCTTCTCGAGGCGCTTGGACACGTAGTTCGCGACCAGGATCGCGACCTCGGTCGCACGGGTGAGCCCCGTGGACCCCATCATGGCGATGTACATCCAGGGGATGACGCAGATGCTGGCGCTGCCCCAGGGGGCGGCGCTGACGGCACCGATCGGATCCTCGCCGCCGAGGTTGACGACCGCGTGGCCGGGCAGGAACGGCACCAGGTGCTCCGCCACGCCGATGGGACCCACGCCCGGTCCACCACCGCCGTGCGGGATGCAGAAGGTCTTGTGCAGGTTCAGGTGGCAGACATCCGCGCCGATGAATCCCGGGGATGTCAGACCCACCTGGGCATTGAGGTTGGCCCCGTCCATGTAGACCTGCCCCCCGGCCTCATGGACCAGGGAACAGACGTCCTTGATGGCCGTCTCGAACACGCCATGGGTGCTCGGATAGGTGATCATGAGACATGACAACGTGTCGCGGTTCTGGTCGACCTTGGCCCGGAGATCCGCGACGTCGATGTTGCCATCGCGATCGCAGGCGACCGGGACGACCGTCATGCCGGCCATGACCGCGCTGGCGGGGTTGGTGCCGTGGGCACTGGTCGGGATGAGGCAGACCTGGCGGTGGCCTTCCCCGCGGGACTCATGCCACGCCCGGATCACGAGCAGGCCGGCGTATTCCCCCTGGGATCCCGCATTGGGCTGGAGCGACACGCCGGCGAACCCGGTCACCTCGCACAGCCACTGCTCGAGCTCGCCGAAGAGCTGCTGGTAGCCGCGGGTCTGGGACACAGGAGCGAAGGGATGGATCGCACCGAACTCCGGCCAGCTCACCGGGATCATCTCCGAAGTGGCGTTGAGCTTCATGGTGCAGGAGCCCAGCGGGATCATCCCGTGGCAGAGCGAGAAGTCCTTGGACTCGAGCCGGCGCAGGTACCGGAGCATCTCCGTCTCGCTGTGGTACCGGTTGAAGACCGGGTGCTGCAGGAACGGCGTGGTCCGACCCGGAAGGGCGGGCTGGACCGGCTGGAGCTGGGCCAGCGAGAGCGCCGCCCCGCCCGGGAAGAGCCGGAGCAGCTGCAGCACCTCGTCCGCGGTCGTGGGCTCGTCGAGCGCGATGGACACCCGCGAGGCATCGACCCGGCGCAGGTTGATCCGCTGCGCCTCCGCCGCCCGGACGATCGCCGCGGAGTCGGCCACCGCGACCGTGAGGGTGTCAAAGAACGTCGTGTTCACCGGGCTGAATCCCAGCCGCTGGAGTCCCGCGGCCAGGAGTCCGGTCAGCCGGTGGACCCGCTGGGCGATCGCGGTCAGCCCCTGCGGTCCATGATAGCAGGCGTAGGCCATCGCCATGTTCGCCAACAGCGCCTGGGCCGTGCAGATGTTGGAGGTCGCCTTGTCGCGACGGATATGCTGCTCGCGGGTCCCGAGCGACAGCCGGAGGGCTGGACGGCCGAGCGAGTCCTTGGAGACGCCCACCAGGCGACCCGGCATCTGACGCTTGTAGGCGTCCCGGGTGGCGAAGAACGCCGCGTGCGGCCCGCCGTATCCCAGCGGCACCCCGAAGCGCTGGGCGCTGCCCACCGCCACATCCGCCCCGAATTCCCCGGGGGCCTTCAACAGGGTCAGCGACAACAGGTCGGCAGCCACCACCAGCAGCATCCCCGCCGCCTTCACCGACGCGGCGAACGCGGCATGGTCGGACACCGATCCATCCGTCGAAGGATACTGGATCAGGGCGCCGAAGAAGCTCCGGTCCGGCTGGAAGGTCCGCCAGTCCCCGACCACCACCTCAAATCCCAGCGCCCGGGAGCGGGTTCGGACCAGGTCGATGTTCTGTGGGTGGCAATCGGCGGCCACGAAGAACCGGGACGGCACAACGCCCCCGGCGGCCTCGCCCTCCTTGACCCGATGGCAGAGCATCATGGCCTCGGCACAGGCGGTGGCCTCGTCGAGCAGCGACGCGTTGGCGATCTCGAGTCCGGTCAGATCGCACACCATCGTCTGGAAGTTGAGCAGTCCCTCGAGACGCCCCTGGGAGATCTCGGCCTGGTAGGGGGTGTAGGAGGTGTACCAGCCCGGGTTCTCCAGGATGTTCCGGAGGATGACAGGCGGGGTGACGGTCCCGTGGTAGCCCATCCCGATGAACGACCGGAAGACGTGGTTCTTCGAGGCTATCCCCTTGAGCCGGGCCAGGGCATCGGACTCGGAGAGCGGTGCGGGGAGGTCGAGCGG
>JBDLQQ010000288.1:0-3209 GCA_039800465.1 Verrucomicrobiota bacterium | reverse complement strand
CGAGGTCCTTGCCCAGGGAGGAGAGACTGCGATGACGGAGTTGATCTTCCCGGCAACGACCGGGATCGGCTTTCGCTTGAGCGCGGAGGATCAAGCTCGGGGAATCCGGGTTCGAGGCCTGACCGTCTGGCCACTCCGACCCGCGCCTCCCAAGATTTCTGAAGTCCGCTGAACCTGCCTCCCAGCTTCCAATCCATGCACACCCCCACTCCGGGCGCCGTCGTCGGCGCCTCAGCCCCTGCCTCGCCGATGCGCGGTCGCATCCTGCTCTGGGCCATCACCTCCTCCCTCGCCGGGTTCCTCTTCGGATTCGACACGGTGGTCATCTCCGGCGCTGAGCAGAAGATCCAAGCCCTCTGGGGGCTCAGCGCCGGGTTGCACGGGGTGGCCATGGCTTCGGCCTTGTACGGGACGGTGCTCGGTTCCCTGGTGGGCGGTTGGCCGACCGACCGTTTTGGACGTCGTGCAACGCTGCTAGGGATCGGGGTGCTCTACATTGTCTCGGCTATCGGGTGCGGTCTGGCGCCCGAGGTCTGGTCCTTCATCGCCGCGCGTTTCCTGGGCGGCGTCGGCATCGGTATCTCCACCGTCGCAGCCCCGCTTTACATCTCTGAGATCGCTCCGCCGGCTCATCGCGGACGGCTGGCCGGGATGTTCCAGTTCAATATTGTCTTTGGGATCGTCATGGCCTTTCTCTCCAACGCCCTCCTCGCGGGGACCGGAGAGAACGCCTGGCGCTGGATGCTCGGGATCGCGGTCTTTCCGTCCATCGCCTACACCATCCTTTGCCTGGGCATCCCGGAAAGCCCGCGCTGGCTGCTGGGCCACAAAGGAGACCGCCCTCGCGGGCTGGAGGTCCTCCGCCTGATCCATCCCGGAGCGTCTGAGACCGACCTGGAAGCGCAGGCCGACGCCATTGCCAGCGCTTCAGTGGGGAAGACCGGGACGGGAACCCTCTGGACCTGGCGGCTTCGAGTGCCCGTGGCCCTGGCCTTCCTCGTCGCGTTTTTCAACCAGATGTCGGGCATCAACGCGATCCTCTACTTCGCCCCGCGCATCTTCGAGATGACAGGACTGGGCTCGAAGGCGGCGTTGCTTCAGTCGGTGGGAATCGGCGTGACCAACCTCGTGTTCACTTTCGTCGGTCTCTGGCTGATCGACCGGCTGGGACGGCGCACGCTGCTTTACATCGGTTCCTTCGGCTACATCGCCTCGCTGGGCCTGGCGTCCTGGGCCTTCTACACGCGGCACTTTGACATCGTGCCGGCTTGCATCTTCGCCTTCATAGCCGCCCATGCGGTGGGGCAGGGAGCCGTCATCTGGGTGCTGATCTCCGAGATCTTCCCCAACCGCCAGCGTGCCGGCGGACAAACCCTCGGCAGCTTCACGCACTGGATCTTCGCCGCGCTTCTCACCACGTTCTTTCCCAAGATGGTTGAAGCCTTCGCGCCCGGATCGGTGTTCCTCTTCTTCTGCGGTATGATGGTTCTCCACCTAGTCTGGGTGAAGGTGATGGTTCCGGAGACGAAGGGAGCCTCGCTCGAGCAAATTCAGAAGCGCCTCGGCATCGAGGCCGAATGAAAATGAAATCCCGAATCGTCAGCGTGGGGGAAGTGCTCTGGGACCTCTTGCCCGACGGCCCCCAGTTGGGTGGAGCCCCGGCCAATTTCGCCGGTCATGCCCGGGCTCTGGGAGCCGAGGTGACGCTGGTCTCCCGACTCGGCAGTGATTCCCTCGGAGTAGACGCCCTCCGTCTGCTGGCAGATCGGGGACTCGACCTCAGTGCCGTGACTCTCGATCCCTTCCGTCCGACCGGCACCGTCGCGGTAGAGCTCTCCCCCGAGGGCCAACCGCAGTTCCGCATCCAGGAGGCGGTGGCCTGGGATGATCTGATGGTGGACGCCGACCAGCTCTCCCGGATCCGTCAGGCCGATGCCATTTGTTTTGGGACCCTCGCCCAGCGCAGTCCGGCGTCGCGCGAGGTGGTCCGCCGGTGCGTCGAATCGGTCTCTCCCGTTGCGCTCCGCATCTGCGACATCAATCTCCGAGTCCCGTTCTACACCGCGCAGGGGATCGAGGACTCCCTCCGGATGGCCAATGTCCTCAAGTTGAACGAGACCGAACTTGTGGACCTGGCCGAACAGTTCGGTCTCACCGGCTCGGCCGAGGAGCAGTTGGCCAGCCTGTCGGGGCAGTTTGGACTCCACACCGTGGTGCTGACCTTGGGGGCTCAGGGAAGCCGGGTGTTTCGGGAAGGCCGATGGACCTTCGAGCCGGGACGTCGGGTCGAGGTCCGCGACGCGGTCGGGGCCGGCGATGCCTTCACCGCCGCGTTTGTGCTAGGGATCCTGCGCGGATGGCCTGTCCAGGAGATCCAGCGCCGGGCCACCGACATCGCGGCCTTCGTCTGCACCCAGTCCGGCGCCACGCCGGACCTGCCGCTCTCCGTGACGCAGGCGTTTCTCTCGATTTGAAGCGCCGCAAGAGGGTCTGCGTTTCGGTACGGTCGAGCGTTCCTGCAGCCAGCTCACATCGCGGTTGTTTGGCGTGTGGAGGTGCTGGGCCACCGAAAGGTCCGTCTGCTTGGGTTGGGTACGGGGATTCATCCAACGGCGGTTTTCCGCCTGTCCGTCCGCAAATTTACAGGCCCCGTGGCCGCCGGAATAGCTCGCCGCTGCGATGGTGATCTCGACGGGGGGCTCGCTGGGTTTGGTTGCACGGCTAGCCGATCGCCTGGCCGAGATGACGCCGTTTCACGCGGTGGGGCTGAGGCGCCATGACGTCGCGGGGCCGCAGTTGAAATTGAGAGAAGCAGGTCATGATCCACCCGATAGCGATGCGAACGACGGGGGAGTCGATGACCAGCATGCGTCCCGCATCTCGGCGAGCGCGGGCGGGGCTCCGCGGCTGAGAAGATCATCGAGCAGCGCTCCGAAGGAACGCACCTCGACCCGCTCCACGCCGGCACGGAGGTCGGCATCGAGTCCCTCGAGCACGTTCGCCGCACCGAAGTCACCGACGAGCGCATGGCCCACGTTGTCGATCCGGGTGTTGTGCGCGTAAAGGTCTCCGTGGCTGATGCCGCGGGCATGGAGATGACCCACCAGCGAAGCCACTCCGCGTGCGATATTCAGGGCCTGGTCGCTCGACAGGTGAAGGTCGGCTGGCATCACGTCACGAGTGCACGACTCGAAGTCGGGCGGCCCACC
>JBDLQQ010000287.1:0-14880 GCA_039800465.1 Verrucomicrobiota bacterium | reverse complement strand
GAGCAGTCCACGAAGGAAGACGGCAAGCTCCTCACCCACCACGGCATTGCCCTCATCGCTCCAATGCATGTCGTGCTCGAAATAGAGCCTTTCGGTGACACTGCCGCCCCGGAGGCGGAGTCCCGGCGTCAGGTCCAGGAATGGAATCCCGAGCTCGGCACACAGATCCCGCGATGCCATCCGCGCCCCACCATCCTGGTCGGCTCGAACATCCTCAAAGCTGGCGACATAGACACAGGCCAGACGGGCACCCTCTGAGGCACAAGCCTCCCGGATCCGGGCAAGGGCCCAGCTCATCGCGCGAAGGGAATCCCCGGAAAGCCGGCCTTCGACATAAGTAGACTCGGCAAGGCGCCGCGATTTCCGCTTGTTCTTCTGGAGATCAAACACGTAGGCGACCGTCGAGAACAGGGCCGATTTCTTCGCCCAGATCCGCCAGGCCTTCACAGCGGGTTCCGTCGCGGGGGCAAACCTCGGCGGGGCAGCGGAGTCATCCAGCACCACGCGGGGACGCCGTGCATCCGGGTCCAGGTTGTCCTGGTAGTCGTTGTTGAAGAGCATGAGGACAACGAGCCGCGGACGGAGGCCGTTGGACATTTCGCGTCGGAGAAGCAGCCACTCCTGGACGGTGGAGTAGTTGTTCACCCCGAAGTTTCGGACGTCGAAGCCCGGGCCCAGACGCTCCTGAACGACATCCGTGAATTGACGACCTCCGGTCACCCCCCACCCCCAGGTGAAGGAGTCCCCAAAAAAGGCGATCACCGGGCTCTGAGGCGAGGGAACCACGGGCCCCTCGCGGAGCCTGAAGCCGCCCGCCCCGTGGCGAACCCGCACATCAAAGTCGATCTGACGGAATCGCGCATCGAGATCAGGCAAGCCCAGCCAACCCACCTCCGGGTCGGGCCGATGGAACGATGTCATCGGATTGACGAAGGAACGGACCGGGGACATGACCCGCAGACCGATCTCGGCCAGGACCATGCAGACCACAAGGGTGCCGGAAAGGAGGGCGATCCGCTTCCAAAGCGCTGGACCCAAGGGGGACATCGACGGTTTCCCCGAGCTAGAACAGGGTGTAGATGAAGGGAGCCGCACCCGTCCCTCCCAGCACCAGGAGGAGTCCGAAGATCAGCAGAAACACGAGGATCGGCAGCAGCCACCAACGCTTGTTCTCCTTCATGAAGCCCCACAGCTCACCAAAAAGGCCGGTGCGGCCTGCGTTCGATGCGGACCTCTCAAAGTCGTTGGAATCCTCGCTCATGGTGCTTCTGGTTGGGGTTCAGTATTGTCGGAAATAGGAGGAGACATCCCTTGGCGCAGGCTTCGGGTCCCAGAAACTCCGCCGGTCCGGAGCAGGACGGAGTCCCAACTCATCGTGGCCGAGCCACCTCCGGAAAAGGCCAATCGGTGTGATCACCCCGAAGTACATCGCGGCAAGGAGAAGGTTCGAGATACACCAGCCGATGGGAAACGCCAACAGCATGGAACCCGAATAGGCCCATCGGACGAGGGGAGGATGCACCAGTCCGGGAAGCCCCACCACGAGTGCCGCAACCGCCCAGACCACTGCGGCCATCGGCCTCGACTTCAGGTACTGGTTCTGCGCGGCGATCCCGAGGAACAACAGGAGCCAAATCCCGGCGAACTGACGCAGGACCCTTCGGCTGGGCTCGGCTTTGACGATCGACCAATCCATGGGTTCTTCGGTGGGGGGCTTCAGTCGAGGTCGAATTTGGAGAGGTGGCCCTCGCGCTCCTTGGCCGCCGCCTGGCGCTCCGCCTCGGTCTTCACCAGGACGAAATCCTCCAGCACGAGCACATCCATCTCGGTGGCCAGGAAACAGCGCAGAGCCTCCTCCGGCGTACACACGATCGGCTCTCCCCGGACATTGAAGCTCGTGTTCACCACGACGGGGCATCCGGTCGACTTTTCAAAGGTCTCGAGAAGGCGGTGGAAACGACCATGACGCTCAGCGTCGACGGTCTGTATCCGTGCGCTGTAGTCGACATGGGTGATGGCCGGCAGATGGGACCTCGGTACCCGCACGCGCTCCCGGAGATCGGGGGAGCTCTCCATCGTCTTCCGTTCCGATTCGTTGAGTGGGACCCGATGGCGTTCATGCACGGGCGCAACAACCAGCATGTAAGGGCTCTCGTGCTCCAGGGCGATGTCGAAGTGCTCGGAGGCACGCTCCCGAAGGACACAGGGGGCGAATGGGCGGAAGCTCTCCCGGAACTTGATCTTGAGGTTCATGGTCGTCTGGGTGGCCGGATTCCTCGGATCCCCAAGGATGCTCCGAGCGCCCAACGCCCGTGGACCGAACTCCATACGACCATGGAACCAGCCGACGATCTTGCCGTCGGCCAGATGCCTCGAGACCTCCTCCAGAAGGGCCTTCTCATCGGTGAATCGCCGGTCGGTCCGGCCACGGGACTCCAGGACCCGTGCCACCTGGTCGGAGGTGAACGAAGGCCCCAGGAGGCTCCCCTTCTGGATGTCCCGTCCCGCAGGGGTGCGAGGCCGGCCCAGCAACTGGTGCCAGACGAACAACGCAGCCCCCAACGCGCCTCCCGCATCACCCGATGCCGGCTGGACCCAGACATCCTTGAACGGTCCCTCCCGAAGGATGCGCCCATTGGCGACGCAGTTGAGAGCCACACCGCCCGCAAGGACCAGGTGATCCATACCCGTCTTCCGATGAACCTCGTGGGCGATCTTCAAAACGATGTCCTCGAGGACCTCCTGGATGCTCGCAGCCAGATCCATGTGTCGCTGCTCCAGCGTGGATTCCGGCCGACGCGCCGGGCCGCCAAAGAGGGCCTCGAATCGCGCGTTGACCATCCGGAGCCCCTCGCAGAAATCGAAATAGCGGAGGTTCAACCGGAAACTTCCGTCAGGGCGGAGATCGATCAATTCACGACGGATCAGGTCCGCATAGACCGGGCGACCATAGGGAGCGAGCCCCATGAGCTTGTACTCACCGCTGTTGACCTTGAACCCGCAGTAGTAGGTGAAGGCCGAGTAGAGGAGGCCCAGGGAGTGTGGGAACTTCATCTGCCCACCAAACTCGATCCGGTTCCCTGAACCCGTCCCATAGGTGGTGCAACTCCATTCACCCACCCCGTCAAGGGTCAGGAACGCCGCCTTTTCAAACGGGCTTGGGAAGAAGGCGCTGGCCGCATGGCTCTCGTGGTGGTCCGTGAACACCAGGCGGGCCTTCTTCGCGTCTCTAAACCTGGCCTGGAGGACCCTTCGGAGGTGGATCTTCGTCTTCATCCACACCGGAAGGGCCAGGCGAAAACTGGAGAACCCCGAGGGGGCATACGCCAGATAGGTCTGCAAAAGACGATCGAATTTCGTGAGCGGCTTCTCGTAGTAGACGACAAAGTCCAACTGATCCCTTCGCAGGCCCGCCTGACGCAGGCAATATTCGATGGCCTGCTCCGGGAACGCTGCATCATGGCGCTTCCGGGTGAAACGCTCCTCCTGGGCGGCAGCCACGATCTCCCCATCCACGACCAGCGCAGCAGCACTGTCATGGTAGAAGGCTGATATCCCTAAGATTGCCGTCACCAGCTAAAGAGAGGCATGCCGAACGTCAAAATGAGAAGCTAAAATCCCAACACAGGAGGCGACCGGGTAAAATCCATTCGCCACGGGTCGCAGACAGGACCAACCGGATAACGACCCGTATGGACACCCGAAGGAACCCGTTCCCCGTCCAGTCATCGAATTGCATCTCGATCGCCGATCCTGGCCCTCGTACCGTCTCACCATCATGAGCCTGAAGACCTTCTCATTCCCAACCCGGACACGTTTCGGGCCCGGATGCATTGGAGAGCTGCCCGAAGCCCTCACGACGATGGGAGTCCACCGGCCGCTGGTCGTCACGGACGCCGGACTCTCCAAGACCGATGCATTCCGTCGACTGGCAACGACCTTGGGCGAATCCAGGCGCGACCGGGACTGGTTCGTCTTCGATGGTGTCCACCCGAACCCCATCGAGGACGACGTCCGAATCCCCGCTGCACTCTTCCGGGAGAAGGGTTGCGACGGGGTGATCGCCATCGGCGGGGGAAGCCCGCTCGACGCCGGCAAGGCAGCACGCCTCCTGGCCAAGCATCCGGGATTCCCCCTCGCCCGTTTCTACGAGCAGCCTGCGGATTGGTCCGGTCTGGCCCCGCTCATCGCGATCCCCACGACCGCCGGGACCGGCAGCGAGGTCGGGCGCAGTTCCGTCATCACCCTCGACTCGACCCGGCGCAAGGCGGTCCTGTTCCACCCGGAACTGCTCGCCAGGCTCGTCATCCTCGACCCCGAGCTGACCACAGGACTTCCCCCGAAACTCACTGCGGCCACCGGGGCTGATGCCCTCACCCACTGCATCGAGAGCTACACCTGTCCGGATTTCCATCCCATGTGCGATGGCATCGCCCTCGAAGGGATTCGTCTGGTCGTGGAGGCCCTGCCGAAGGCCGTCCACGACGGGATGGATCTCGACGCCCGAGGCAAGATGCTGGTGGCGGCCGCCATGGGTGCCGTCGCCTTCCAGAAGGACCTTGGGGCGGTGCACTCGCTCGCCCATCCGCTGTCGACCCTCTGTGGCATGCACCACGGTCTTGCAAACGCCCTGTGCCTCATCGCCGTGATGAACTTCAACGCCCGGCGGAAACCAGGCCTATACCGCCGGGTCGGCATCGCCTGTGGACTCGATGTTGTCCGCTGCACGGATGGCGAGGCCGACTGCCAGACCGTGGGATTCCTATCCGGATTCCTCACGCGATTGGGCCTGAACACGAAGCTCCGCGAACATGGGGTCCGAGCGGAGCAACTCGATGAGCTCGCCTCCCAGGCGTGGGAGGATCCCTGCCACAAGACCAATGCCATCCCGGTCACACAAGCCGACCTCCGGGCCCTCTATCAGGAGTGCTGGTGAAGGGGCATCCCTAGTCCCGGAATCCATGGCCCACGATCCGCGGAATCCATCGGATGAGTCGCTGCTGAACCGGCTGGGGTATCGGCAGGAACTCGCCCGCCGAATGGGGGCCTTTTCGAATTTCGCCATCTCCTTCGCCATCATCTGCATCCTCGCCGGAGGCATCACCTCGTTCCATGTCGGACTCAACAGCGCGGGTGGAGCCAGCCTCGGGATCGGCTGGCCGCTGGTGTCGCTGTTCTCCCTGGCGGTCGCCCTCACCATGGGACAGATCGCCTCGGCATTCCCAACCGCCGGAGGACTCTACCACTGGGGGAGCATCCTGGGAGGTCGGGCCTGTGGCTGGGTCACGGCATGGTTGAACCTCGGGGGACTCCTGACGGTCCTCGCCGCCATCAATGCCGGGACCTTCGACTTCGCAGTCGCCGCCCTCGGACTCCCCGGTGGATCCAATCCCGCGCTGGTCAAGCTGATCGCCATCGTCGCCATGACCCTGTCGCAGGCGCTGCTCAACCATCACGGGATCCGCCTGACAACGCTCCTGACGGACTTCAGTGGATGGCTGATCCTCTCCGTGGCAACCGTCCTCACGGTCGCCCTCGCCGTCGCCACCCCGCAGTTCGAATGGGCCCGATTGTGGACCTTCACCAATCTGAGTGGCCTCCCGGCTGATGCCCCGGTATTCGCCCAGCAGGACAGCCTCACATGGCTGTTCTGCCTCGGGTTCCTGCTCCCAGCCTACACTATCACTGGCTTCGACGCCTCCGCACACACCTCGGAGGAGACCGTGGGAGCATCCGTCAATGTCCCGAAGGGAATCGTGAGGTCCGTTGTGATCTCGGCCCTGTTTGGATGGTTCATGATCTCAGCACTCCTCCTGGCAATTCCGAACCTTCAGGAAGCCGCCAACCAGGGTTCAGCCGTGGTGCCTTGGATCCTGCGGAAGACCCTCCCGGGACCGCTGTGCACGGCGCTCCTGATCGGCATCGTGCTCGCCCAGTATCTCTGCGGCCTGGCAGCCCTCACCTCCACCTCCCGAATGACATTCGCGTTTGCCCGGGACGGCGGACTTCCGTTCTCGGGCTGGCTGCGCCGGGTCGATCCCAATACGCAATCGCCCTCCATCGCCGTCTGGTCTTCCGGCATCCTGTCCGCCCTGCTCGTCGTGCTGCTCCGCTACGAGACCATCGCCGCCATCGGCACCATCTTCCTCTACTGCTCCTATGCCCTTCCCATCGCGGCGGGACTCTGGGCCTACCAACGAACCTGGACCCGATTCGGTCCATGGCATCTGGGTGCGGCGTATCGGCCTCTGGCCTGCATCTCTGTCATCGGGTGCGTGTTCCTGCTGGTACTCGGGGTCCAGCCGCCCAACCAGCAAGCCCTGCCGATTCTCCTGGGAACCCTCCTGCTGATGGTGGTCCTGTGGTTTTCAGTCGAACGCCGGCGGTTCCAGGGACCTCCTGCGGATCTCGGTTCCACGGGTCCAGCGAGCCCCCTCTAAGCGCACCCTTTCCAGGGACACCGAAGGCTCATCGGGATCCGGAGGCGAACACCGCGGCACGTTCCGCCGGCGTCAACTGCCTCCAGGAACCCGGGGGGAGATCCCCAAGCGGGAGATCCCCGATCCGGACCCGTATCAACCGTAGCGTCGGATGCCCGATCGCCGCCGTCATCCGGCGGACCTGCCGGTTCTTCCCCTCGACCAACTCGAGGGAGATCCAACAGTCCGGTACACTTTTCCGGGAACGAATCGGGGGATCCCTGGGCGGCATCACTGGCTGGGGATCCAGCAGGGTTATTGTGGCGGGGAGAGTGGTGTGTCCCTGGATCCGGATCCCCTTGGAAAGGCGGCTCAACCCGTCCTCGGACGGAATCCTCTCCACCTGAGCCCAATAGGTGCGGCGATGGCGATGCTCAGGCGAGAGGAGCCGAGAGTTGAGACCTGGTTCGTCCGCCAGCAGCAACAATCCCTCCGAGTCAGCATCCAGGCGTCCCAGTGGATAGACCCGCGGAGGCAACCCGAAGTCCGAGAGAGTGCGGTTTGGAGACCCGTCCGGGGTGAACTGGGAAAGCACCCCGTAGGGTTTGTGGAACACAACCAGCATGGCGTTCAGTGAATCAGGTCGACTTTCGGGGGCCAAGGGGTGGAACCCTCAACGATCACACCGGTCTTCACAGGGCGAGAGATTCACGTAGGTTTGCTGAGCGGTGAGCGACTACAACTTCCGGTTCGGCGGTCTGGAACGGCTTTACGGGGCCGGCTCGTTGGACCGGTTGCGTCAGGCCCATGTCGCCGTCATCGGAATTGGGGGCGTGGGCTCGTGGGCGGCGGAGGCACTCGCACGTTCCGGAATCGGCAGCCTCACCCTCGTCGATCTGGATGAAGTCTGCGTCAGCAATGTGAACCGGCAGTTGCCGGCGGTCGACGAGACGATCGGACGATCCAAGGTCGAGGTCATGGCGGAACGGATCCGATCGATCCACCCAGATTGCAACCTTCATCCCCTGCTCGAGTTCCTCACGGAATCCTCAACGGACAGAATCCTCGATGAGTTCCAGGCGCGTCAGGGTCTTTGGATCATCGACGCCATCGACTCGTCACCCAACAAATGCCGACTGGTTCTTGGATGCCGGAAACGCGATCTCCGGCTGGTGATCTCGGGTGCTGCTGGGGGGCGGCGGGATCCGACAAGGATCCGGATCACAGATCTGGCGGAGGTCACCCATGATCGACTCCTGGCAGACCTCCGCGGTCGGCTTCGACGCGAGCCGACATTCGATGGTTGGAATCCCATCTGGGGACTGCCAACGGTACACTCGCCGGAGACACCCCAAAGACCAATGCCCCAACCCGGATCGTGTGAGAGCAGCCCACCCGCACCAGCGGAACTCGTCTCCCCCCCACGTATGAACTGCCAGTCTGGCTATGGGTCGGCAGCCTTCGTGACGGGAGCCTTTGGGTTCGCCGCCGCCGGGTATGTGATTCAGCGGATCTGCCAGGACTGCTGAGGAAGGCGAGTCCTTTCCGCCAGGGCATCTTGGCGTCCCGAACCCGTTCCTACGCAAAGATCTACCGTGAGAAGACAAAAAGGCCCGAGGGAATTCCCTCGGGCCTTTTTCTAAGCTCAATAATGATCAGGGAGCCGGCTGGGTAGGAGACGTCGGCTGGACGGTCGGCTGGACGAACACCGAGGTGCCAACGGATCCAGCAGCCAAACCACCGCCAGAACCAGCACCCGCCCCGGGGCCCATGCCGCCGAGACGAGACATGGCGAAGGCCGGAGCCCCCGTGCCAGCAGGAATCAGAGCCACGCCCGGGATGTTCGGATCGAACAGCTGGTTGGCCGAAACAGTGTACTTGGTCTCACGACCCGTCTGGGGATCCTTGACGGTGACCTCCACCGTACCCTCCCACACAAGCACCGCACCCGTGGCGTAGGCGGTAAACAGAGTACCCTTCACAGAGACAGAACCCGTCGGGGTCTGCACAATGTACTTCGAGTTCTTGGAAAGCCGGCTGACCTGGGATTCGATCTTGCCAGATTTCAGCGTCAGCACCGTGTTGACGACCTTCTCAGAACCGGTGCCATCCACCGTCAACTGATCAATCGTGACGACGCTGTCCTCCATGATTCGGGACAGGCCTCCGTTTGCACCGAGGTTCAGCACGACCTCGGCAGCCGGGCCCGCCTTGATGATGGAGCCGGCACCGACCTCACTACCGACGGCGGCGGCAGCCGAACCAACGTAAGCGGATCCACTGACCTGCACGACCTTGGCTCGTCCAGCCTGAGGGGCAGCGACCGCGAGATTGACCGCCAGGGAGAACACGGCTCCGAGACAAGCCGTCCGAGAAAAACGTCCGAAATAGTTCATTGGGAAGCCCTTTGGGGATTGATTACCTGTTGCAGTCAGCCTAGGCAGGAGGCCTTGGAAGTCAACGCCTTTTGTTTTTCGGAAAAGGACGTGCCCGCCACCAGGGATCTGCACCTGAAAATGCCACCCTCCGCCCCCTTCTTCAAGGAATCCCGCGTCCCATGACCTCGCGCATCTGGTTCATCACAGGCTCGGACACCCAGGTCGGAAAAACCTTTCTCACGGTGCTGTTGGCCAGCCACCTGGCACGACGGCGAGAACGCTTCGCAGCCGTCAAGCCCTTCTGCTCCGGGGACCGTACCGATGCGGAACTGATTCATCAGGCCCAACGCGGCGGACTCGAATTGAATACCATCAATCCCTGGCATTTCCAACAGCCCGTGACGCCGAGCCTCGCGGCGCGTCAGGAGGGACGCGAGGTCACCCTCCGAATGGCCCTCACCTTCCTCCGGAAAGCCTCCATAGGGATGCCACGCCTGCTGATCGAAGGGGCAGGCGGACTGCTCAGCCCGTTGGGCAGGGGGTTCAGTGCCCGGGAACTGATCGTCCGGCTCAACGCGACCCCGTTGGTCGTCTGCCCAAACCGTCTGGGGGCCATCAATCAGTCCCGGCTCGTCTTCGCCGCCCTCCCCCCCCGACTCGCACGTCGCGGACATCTCGTGCTCATGGATCCCGAAAGGCCGGACGCATCAACGTCATCCAATGAACAGGTGCTCGCGGAGCACCTTTCCCCCGATCGAATCCACCGATTGCCCTGGTGTGCGAACGGCCCGATGACGCACCCTTCCGGTCCGGTCCGTAGGACGCTGGAACGCCTGTTGGCATGAAAGGGAACTTGCCTTCGGTTCGGCGCTCTGCGATCTACGCCGTCGCTTTTTCCGGGGAACGGGGTCGTAGCTCAGTTGGTAGAGCGTCTCGTTCGCAATGAGAAGGTCAGGGGTTCGAATCCCCTCGGCTCCACCACCCCGGATCCTGCCCTCCAGCCCGCTGTCCCCGATCCCCACAGCAACCACGGCAGGAGTTCAACAACCAGTTGGCTGGCAAGCCCTTAGGCGGTACTCTCCTGGACAGGCAACGGCTCGATGCGTCTGATTTACAACGTACTCTTCGACATTGGATTCCTACTCAGCGCGCCCTTCTACTTCCTCAAGATGCATCGCCGGGGAAGCTGGGCCGATGGATTCTGGGAACGATTCGGACACTATCCCGCGAAACTCAAGCAGGCCCTGACCAATCGTCGGACCATCTGGGTGCACGCTGTGAGTGTTGGGGAAGCCGCAATCTGTGGTCGGCTGATCGAATCCCTCTCCTCCCGGCTGCCGAACCACAAGTTCGTCGTCTCAACCACCACGTCCACGGGCATGGCGGAGCTCCGGAGACGACTGCCCGCAGAGGTCTCCAAGATCTACTATCCGATTGATCGGAGGAAACATGTCCAACGGGCCCTTGGGATGGTCAATCCGGAGGCGATGGTGTTCATCGAGGCGGAGATCTGGCCCAACATGATCTGGGGACTTCAGCGTCGGGGCATCCCCTATTTCCTGGTCAACGCCCGCATCTCGGACCGCTCGTACCGGGGATACCGCTGGGCCCGTCGCCTGTTCGGGCCTTTCTTCAAGGGGTTCGCCGGGATCGGGGCCCAGAATCAGGCCGATGCGGAGCGTCTCCAGGACCTCGGGGCCCGACCCGAGACGATCCAGGTGGTGGGCAGCCTGAAATTCGATGGGGGGGGTGCAGCCCATGCCAGGCTCGACGCCCGGGCCCTGCTCGACCAGCTCGGTGTCCCCGACAAGGCGCTCGTTCTTGTCGCCGGGAGTACCCATTCGGGAGAGGAGGCCATCATCGCCTCCGTCGCATCCCGGCTGAGGGAACGCTTCCCGGACCTGTTCCTGATCCTCGTCCCCCGACACCATGAACGCGGGGGTGAGGTGGGAAAGGAACTCGGTCGGCTCAAGGTTCCCTTCGTCTACCGGAGCGAGATCACTCCAAAGACCCGGAAAACCCCGGGCTCAATCCACTGCCTGCTGGTGAACACCACCGGGGAGCTGCGCTACTTCTATGGGGTCGCTGACCTCGTCTTCATCGGGAAATCCCTCACCGCCCATGGGGGGCAGAACCCGATCGAACCCGCGACCCTCGCCAAACCGGTCCTCTTCGGCCCCCACATGGAGAACTTTGCGCAGATCGTCCCTCAGTTCCTGGACCAGGGTGGCGCCCTGCAGGTCGCCGACGAGGCGGCGCTTGAACGTGCGATCGGGGATCTGCTCGCGGATCCGGCACGACGCCAATTGATGGGCCAACGGGCCGCGCAAGTCGTCCAGGCCAACCAGGGCGGCCTCGAGAAGACCGTCCAGATGGTCGTCTCCGCGATCGAAGTCTGACCGCCCTTCGCGGAAGGATTCGCGACCCGTCCCAGGCCTACGGGGTCACACGAATCCGGAAGTAGAACGGCATCCGGGGATCCAGCGACGGGAGCGTGACCAGGACAGGAGCTCCTTTTCCCCGGGCCACATCACTGGCCGGGAGCCATTCGACCAGATCGTTGCTCGTCTCGAGCCGGTATTCATGCCCAGGAACGGTGGGCCACTGGAACCGGACCCGGCCATCCGACAACACCTCGGGTGCCCCCAGGACCAACCGGCTCGCGGGATCGGTTGGCACCGTGCCCGTCTGCCACTCGACCCTGTCCACCACACCATCCCCGTCCGTGTCCCCCTGTCCGGAATAACCAGTCCCGACCACCCCGAAATACCGAACCTCCCACGCGTCGCTGATCCCATTCACGTTCGCATCGGCAAAGCGGTAATCCCCACGCACGGTCAGCGGGATCCCCATCACAAGGGTATTCGTCTGCGGCACCGGCGTGTCATGGAACGGCACGGGTTGCCACGTGATGACGTACTGGCCGGGCGGGATGTTGGTCCTCAAGGAGAGCCCCTCTCCCGCAACCGTCACCGGACCCTGAATGGTGAACGACGCCTGCGCGAGGTTGTTGGTCACGGTCAGGGTCCCCTCCGGCAATGTCGTCATCTCGACCGCGATGTCATCGAGGAGCCAGCCCAGACGCGGCGCCGGGTTGAACGAGAACAACTGGTAGTTGAAGCGGAGCCGGACCACGGATCCCAGGAACTTGGTCAGGTCCACCTCGACCTCCTCCCAGCCGGACGAGAACTCATCCCCCACGATGTAGAGGTCCTTCCAGGTCGCCCCATTGTCAGTCGACAGAGCCACCTGCGCCGCCTCGAGGACGAAATCACCAAACGGATCGTCCTCCGTGCCGCCCGACACCGAGAAGTCATAGAACTGCCAGAACCGGAGCCTGGCCCGGTTGCCGCCCACTAGGCTGATCGCAGGACTGATGAGGTCGCTGATCCCAAAGTCCACGTCATCCCCTTCCAGGTTGGTGGCCCAGACCCGACTGCCGCTGTGGGCTCCCGTGGCCGCCACATTCCGGGGCACCCCCCAGGTCCACCCCGTACCCCGGAGCTCGCCCCCACCATCTTCGTCATCCCCAGGGAACACGGCACCTGTCCCACCGTCATCGTTGTAGACCACCCAACCAGGCCGCTCGACCTCGAGGTCATCCACCCAGGGCGCCTTCAGGGGCGTCAGGGTGCGCACCACATACTGCGCCCCGCCGTTGTTGTCGCGAGCCCAGTTCCCCGCCGCATCGCGACTCACCACCTGGAAGAAATAGTCGCGGTCCGGCAGTAGTCCCCGGATCAGCACCTCGTGTTCGGTCGACAACTCGGCACTGTAGGCGGTCCTGGAGAGGAACGAGTCGTCACCCGCGGATTCGCCGTACCGGACGAGGGCGTCGGTCGGCTTGTCCGTGGTCCAGAAGATGTAGGCCTCGTTGTAGGCGGGCTCCGAGGACACCGAGGAAACCTTCGGAGACTGCGTGTCGACCACGGCCTCGGCAGTGCCAACCTGCGCGCCGGAGTCCACATAGGACGCCACGATCCTCGACCCGTTTCGGGCAGGGATCCGATCCACACTGGGTGTCGCATCCGATGGGGACACCGTGAACCGCCCGCGGAAGACCCCCCGCCGGACGGTCTCGACCAGGTCCACCTCGACCGGTGTGCCATCGGACGCCACCGAGACCTTCACCCGCCCCATCCCAGCTCGCTTGCTATCCGTCACCTCGACCACCGCATTGCCCGGGATGGTGTAGGAGCTCTGGTCGAAGGCGATGGTTGAGCCAGCCACCAGTTCTGGGGAAAGAAACCGCAGCGCATCCGCAAGCACGGTCCTGCGGTTGTTGGGGGCCTCGTTGGCCGCCGGGACCGACTCCAGGGCAAACGACTGGAAGACGACCCGTCCACTGGTGGCATCCTGGCCGGTCCTGGGGAACCGGACCCCCACCGGACGCCCCCCCTCCTGCAGGTACGTGGGCGATGCGTTGGTCGCCGCATTGAGGTGATCCGGGCCGTCGGACCAGACGATGCCGAGGATGTCGATGAGGAACCCGCTCGGGAACTCGTCGTAGTTCAGGTCGAAGGCCTTCCCGCCTCCCACCGGATCCCCGGGCAGTCCCGAGACCGCAAACGCCCCGCCATCCTCCTGTCGCCCCACCACATGGAGCACGTTCGTGATGAACGCACTGGCCTGCACCTCGGTCAGCCGGGTCAACAGGTCGAAGGATGAGACGAAGAGATTCCCCCCCGTGTTGACGTAGGTCGTGAGGACCGACGGGAATCCAGTGGGGGGCGGCTGGAGCTCCTCGGGACGCCACAGGACCACGCGATAGGGCATCAGCTCGGCTGCGGTCGGAGTCCGGCCCACCACCCCCACATCCCAGACCTCGTAGTCCAACCCCAACTCACCGAGGGGACCGGTCCAGGTCTCGATCCCCGGATACGGCGTCTCGGACAGGAGCCCACCCTCCGCGAACAGGGACTCCGGGCTGTACACGAGCAGGGCGTTGGCGGGGCGGGACGCGATGAACCGGAAATAGCGTCCCTCGTTGTTGTTGGTGGACACGTTGCCCGCTGCATCCGTCGACACCACCTCGAAGAAATAGGTCTCACCCGCGACGAGCGGCGGGAAGGCAACGACATGCCTGGATCGCAACCCGAGGTTCGTGAGCGTCTGGTTCACCTGGTTGGTCGTCCCGAAGCGGACCACCGACCACGCGGGCTCGCTGGTGGACCACCGCACCGTCGTCCGACCAAACTCGGAGGTCGTCAGCACGTCCGAGATGAGGGGCGGCTGGGCATCGATCAACGCCGTCGCGGAACGCTCACCCGACGGGGACAGGTCCTGGAAGACAGCCGTCAGCACATCGCCATCGACCACCGACAACTGGGCGTCCTCCGTGACCACGGGCCCGGGACGCAGCGATATCACGCCTTGGAAGGTCCCGGAGACACCCACACGGTTCAGGGTCACCGGCAACCCGGCCGGCTCGGTGCCACTGCGGACGCGGACGGTGACCGAGGCCTGCGGGCGCAGATCCGAGTCGGTCACCCGCACTGTTGCGGTGGCATCCGGTCGATAGGCGGCGCGATCCCACGAGACCACCGCCTCACCCGGGGCCGGGAGCTGTCCCGACACCACTAGGGCAAAATCCTGTTCCGGATTGTTCCGGTTCTTCTGATGGACGTCCTGGACGACCCGATGTGCCCGGACCCTCACGATCCACTCGCCTGCGGCGGGTTCACTCAGATGGACCGCCTCGACGTTGTTGACCCGGTCCCCTTCAGGAGTTCCCGGCACACTCTCGCCCTCCGCGAAGGCGTTGCCTCGATACCGATCCCCGTTCGGGGCGATGACCTCGAGGTCGAGATCGTTGACCAAGGCCGGAAGGGCTGCGGGAAGGCCCGGGACATCCGTGTACACCAGGGTGACCTTGAGGACGTCCTCACCACCCACGACCACGGTCCGCTCGAAGACCGCCCCATTGGTGAGACCGGCCCCCTGCTCCGTGAATTCGTGGCGCCGGTCGGAGTTGATCAACGTCACGAGATTCATCCGGCCCCAACCTTCATCATTGTTGGGAACCGGACCGGTATCCCCCACCACCACCCCTTCCCCGGTCTCGTCCGGAGTCCCACCCAGGA
>JBDLQQ010000286.1:0-10642 GCA_039800465.1 Verrucomicrobiota bacterium | reverse complement strand
CGACGGGTCCTGGAAACGGAGGAGAGACAGTCGTTGGCGGAGTGGCCCGATGGGACATTCCTCGCGTGCCTCGATGGCGAGCGGTCCCTGCTGTTTCCGAGACGTTCGAGCGGGTTTGTCGGAGTCAACGAACGGCACCCTGTCCGGTGGGTCATCCACCTCTGCCGGCAGCCCGAGCCGGGTCTGACCGTGGAGACTCTGGAGCCCGGGGCGTGGGGTCCGGCCCTCCGGGGCCAACTGCGGAATTTCTCTCCACGACCCGACCAGGCTGCGGATCTTGTCGTGGATGCCTTGTCCGGTGCGGCCCACACCCGGCTCCGGGTGGGTGAAGGTGAGGTCGACGCCGCGTTCCGATGGTTGATGGATCTCCACTGACGGGAACCGCGTCCAGCCCTCGGAACACAGAAGCCCATCGGATCATTTCCGGCGCCAACGATCGATCGCTTCCCAGAGCCCTACCGCCTCGAGACCCAGGCGGATCAGATGACGTGGCAGTGCCTTGGGTGTGCAGAGCTCGCTGGGGATCCGGCACGGACGGGCCGCCAGGGGTGGAATCCGGGTGTCCATGAGACGATTCGCCAGGAAGCCCCACTGCTGAAGCCTTCGAAGTCCACCCACCGAGTCGGCATCGCCCACCACGCGTCCCCAATCGATCCCGTCGCCGCCGATGTGGATGAGATCGGCGTAGTCGAGGAGCTGCCGCAGGTCCACGAACGGGACGACCTTGTCCGGGAACGTCATGAACTGGATGGCTCGATGCGCCATGACGAAGTCCGAGAAGGCGTGGAGCGCGTTGTGCAGAATCCGGTGTGGGATGCTGGGGATCCGGAGTTCTTCGCACGCGGGTGCCAAAGAACAGCAGTCGCGGACGAAATCCGCGGTGAGGCGCTCGGACGCATCGAAGAAGGGGCGCGTGTGGATCTCGATCAGCAATTCCTGCCCGGGCAGCTGTCGTCGGGAGAGGTGGTGGTCCTCGTCGCGGGTCTCTCCATGGGGTGTCACCTCCCAGCCCCAGGCCTTGAGATGCCCCTCGCAGGCCAGGGCCTCTTCAGGGGGCAGAAGCAGGTCCACGTCTCCCATGACCCGAAGTCCGGGATTTCCGGAAGGAGGTGCCAGCAGGTGAATGCCCCCCTTCAGGACGATGGGTGACAACCCCTGGGAACGGAGTCTCCTCGCCAACGCGAGCAGCTGTTCCCTCAGGGCGTGGTTCCGTCGGAAGTTCTGATGGTAATCGTGCTGAAGCCTCTCGAGGACAGGCTTCGGGATTCGGGATGCCGCGGGAGTGTTGCGGACCCGGATCCACAGGACTGGGGAGACGCACCAGCGGTGGGCAAGGAAGAGCAGGTGGTGCCAATCGGCGACCGCTTCCAAGAGGCCGGATCGGCTCTCGGGTTGTGCCAGGATCGACGAGAGGGTCGCGACGAGGGACGGAGAAAAGACGGGCGACCTCTCCGGCGCGCACTCCGAGTGCTGCTCATCGAGGCGGGCAGGGGCTATCAAAGCGGGAGCATTCCAAGCCCACACGGGAGGCGGGTCCCCGTGTCATGACGTTGGACCTGTGGGGAGGGTGCGGCGGATTCCAGGGGAACGAGGGGTGGCCCGCCCGTCAGTTCGGTGTCGATTCGACCCCGAGACGGGCGGACCCCCGTTTTCAGTACGCCTGGGCCTTGGGTAGGCCCATGGAGGCGACCATGGCGAGCGGCACGGCCGCTGTGGCGGTCTTCGACAGGCGCGAGATGAATCGACGGCGGGCCGGATTTCCGACCAACGGGCGATCCCCCTGCGAGGGGTTGTTGTTTTTCATAGTGATGATGTTTGCGAACTCACCACCCATCCGCAGGAACGTTGCCAAGGTGCGGTGTAGTTCAGCAACGTTCAAAACGGGGAATCACCCTGCGTCTGAGACCGCATTCCCGGAAAACGAGGAGACTGGGAATCCGTAGCCTGGCCTGCGCACCGTGCAGAGGGACTTGTCGCTGGAGGAGTCGACTGGTTCCCTGACCTCATGGGAAAGGGCGACACACGGGAGCAGGGCGGAGTGGTGCTCGGGGGTGTTGCGAAGGGGGAGGCGGGTCGCCCGGATCCGATCACGGTCCTGATCCCCTGCTACAACCATGCAGACTACGTGGCGGAGGCGATCGCCTCGGTGGCGGCCCAGGATCATCCCGGGGTCCGGTTGCACGTGGTGGATGACGGGTCGACCGACGCCTCTGCGGAGGTCATCCGGGGGGCTTTGGAACACGTCTCGAGCATGGAATGCCGGTTCGATCGGCAGTCCAACCGTGGGGTCAGCCGAACGTTGAATGGGATGATCGAGCGGGTGGAGACAGAACTGGTGGCGATCCTGAACTCGGACGACTGGTACGCACCCGATCGACTTTCCAGAATCCTGTCGTCCCGCAGGTCTGGCGGTGCCTTCTTCGCCTTCAGCGGCGGTAGGGTCTTCAACCTGGAGGATGCCGCGGAGGCGGAGTCGTTCTCCCGGGACCAGGCCCGCATGCATGCCGCGTGTGCGGCGTTCCCCTCGGCGGGATTCGCATTGCTGGCGTGCCACCTGCCGATCTCCTCCAGCAATTTCGTGTTCTCCAGGGATCTCTTCGACCGGACAGGGGGATTCCATGCGGAGGCGATGTTGGCCGAGGATAGGGATTTCCTCATGCGGTGCCTGCCCCATGTGGAGCCGCTGTTCGTCCCCGACATGCTGTGGGGATACCGGTTGCATCGCTCGAATTCATGGAAGGCGCTGCAGCATCTGAAGACCCGCGCCCTGGAGGACGATTGGCGTCGGTTCGCTGCTGCGGCCGAGGCGGGGGGTGCCAACACCATGGCGCCCGTCCCATGGTTGTGGCGTCGGTATTTCCGCCTGTTCGCCCGGATGGTCAACCGGTCGATCGATGACCAACCGCTCGCCACGCTGCCCCCGGTCGATTGGATCACCCGAACCGAGTGGGGGAATCATTCTCTTTGGAATGCCATCCCTGAGGATGTCGAGAAGGAGGCCATGGAAGCGCTTCTCCGGTCCTGTCATCGGCCCAGCCAAGGTGAGGCCGTCATCTCGATGGATTTGGAGCCGGCACGCCTGCGCTGCTCGGAACGGTGGAAGGCCGTCCGGAATCGACTGGAAGCCGCCCTGTGACGGGTGCTCGGCCTGGGCGTCGCTGCAGTTGAGGCTTGTTTCCGAGATCCCGGGACGGCGACATCGGTCCCATGATCTGGAATGCATGTGGCGTGGGACGGATGGGGAGCCTTTTGACCGCCGGGTGTCGTGTCATGGCTGTTGCTGGGCTGCTTGCGACCGTTTCGGCGGCGGAGTCGTCGACCGCGCCCATCGATGGGCATCACGTGGTGGGTCCGGAATACCGGATCGATCCTGCGCTGACCGACCATGGAAGACCCAAGGGGCGCCAGTTCGAGTTCACCATGCCGCTCGCCCAGAGTCGGATCTTCCGGGGGGATGATCCGACGCTGGAGCCTGCGAAGAAGCCCGTGCGGAAGGAGCGACGGATCTTCGTCTACATACCGGCTGCGTATCAGGATGGCACCGCAGCCCCGGTACTGGTCGTCCACGACGGTCCGGGTCCCCTGTCCCTGATCCGCAATGCGCTCGACAACCTGACGACCGCCTCGGATCCAGCCCGTCGCCTGCCGGCCTTCGTCGTAGTGGCGGTGGAGAACGGGGGAAGCGACAGCAAGAACAGCCAGCGCGGCCTGGAGTACGACACGATGTCGGACCGGTTGGCCCGGTTCATCGATGGCGAAGTGCTTCCCGTGGTGGCTCAGAATCCCGAGATCCGTGCCGCCTATCCGAAGTTCGCGCTGACCCGGGATCCCGAGGGCCGTGCCGTGATGGGGTGCAGCTCGGGTGGTGCGGCGGCGTTGACCATGGCGTGGTTCCGTCCGGACCTGTTCCGGAGGGTCATCGCCTACTCGGGGACCTTCGTCGACCAGCAGGATGACGATGCCCCCGAGGAGGCCCTGTTTCCGTTCGGCGCCTGGGAGTACCACTCGTCCAAGCGTCTGATTGAGACCACCGACAAGAAGCCGCTCCGGATCTTCACGCACGTGTCAGAGAACGACAATGGCGCGAAGAATCCCGAGGAGAGCCACCGCAACTGGGTCATGGCCGGCGAACGAACCGCGGCTGCGTTGAAGGCGAAGGGCTATCCCTACCGCTATGTGTTCAGCCGTGCTTCGGGGCACTGCGAGTCCAAGATCTACGAGCAGACCCTGGCCGATGCCCTCGCATGGGTCTGGCAGGGGTACACCGGGCGCTGATCGCTGCCGCCTACGTGCTGGAGGGATGACGGGGTGACCGGTGTCCCTCGGCTCGATACCGGCCGCGGTTCTAACGCTTCCCGGATTGCAGTTCCCGCACGATCTCCCGGGCCCCATACACCTTCCCGAGGGCCTCGAGGATGGCGCGGCTGTCGACACTCAGGGCGCGGGCCATGACGTCGTCGTAGGCGAAGTCCAGTACCAGCGACTGGATGTTGCCGTCGAAGATCAGTCCAACGAGCTCGCCGTCCCGGTTCACAACCGGGCTCCCCGAGTTGCCACCGATGATGTCGGCGGTGTTCACGAAGTTGTACGGGGTCTTGAGGTCGAGGGCGGACTTCTTCTTGAACCAGCGCTGGGGCAGGTCGAAGGGAGGCTGGTTCTTCATCAGCGCGTTGCGCTCGTAGAGTCCGGCGAACGTCGTGAACGGTGGGACGGATTTCCCAGATTCCGAGTAGCCCTGCACGGTCCCGTAGGCAAGCCGCAGGGTGAAGGTGGCGTCGGGATAGGAGTTGGCGCCGTCGAGGGCAAAGCGGGCCTTGGCGATGGCCGACTGGGCCTGCTGTTTGAGTTCGCCCTGGGCCTCGATCTTCTTGCGCAGGTCCCGGGCCTCCTGGTCGATCTGCCGGGCCAGTTCCACCAGGGGATCCTTCACGGCACGGACCGCATCCGCACCGCCTTCATACAGCTTCTTCCGTGTCGCCACGTCGCGGAGCTTGGAGCTCTGGATCAGCTCGGCCGCGCAGACCCGGGGCGATTTTCCGCCCAGGATCGTCTGGACGGTGGGGTCCTGGGCTCCCAGTTCGTTGGCGAGGTAGGTGAGCGATTCCGTCAGCTTCAGGATCTCGAGATCCTCATGGATGGGCTTGTCGGAGAAGAGGTCCATCTCGAGGGAGGGTTTCCGGGACTCCGAGAACTCGGGCAGTCGTTCCCCGTTGGGCTTGGACCGCTCATCGCCGGCGCGCAGGAGGGTCTTGGCGATGTCGAAGGTGTCGGAGTTGAACGCCTGGCCGCCCTCGAGCAGTCGGTATCGGGGTGCGATGCGGCCGATCTCGCGCTGGGCGTCCGCGATCTTGTCGTAGGCCGCCTCGGCCTCCGGGAATGACCCGTTCTCCCGGAGCCGCTGCCGGAACTTCCGCTCCGCCTCGGCCTTCCTGCCCATGAGCACGGGATCCAGGAGACCCGCCATCCCACCGTCACGGGCCTTCCGCGAATTCTGGAACCCAAAGAGCTCGTCGGCCGCACGGCGTGCATTCTCGGGGCTCCGGGCGCTCCACGACTGCAGCAGCACTTCGAGCCGCTTCAACCGGTCGAGGGTGGCCGGGAATTGGACATCCCGCAGGTACTCCAGCTCGACCTGGGTGAGCAGTCGGCTCGTCCTCCCGGGATGTCCTGACACGAAGGTGAGGTCCCCCTCCTGGGTGCCGTTCCGGGACCACTTCAGATGATGCGGCACCTTGGCGGGCTTGCCGTCCTCGTAGACGCGCATCAGGCAGAAATCGAGGTCGTAGCGAGGAAACTCGAAGTTGTCCGGGTCACCACCAAAGAACGCCGCCTGCTTCTCGGGGGCGAAGACGAGTCGGACATCCGTGTACCGCTTGAACCGGTAGAGGTGGTAGGCGCCGCCCTGGAACAACGTGATGACGTTGGATCGCAGTCCGGTGCGGTCCTGGGATTCCTTCTCGATCTCGGCGATGACTTTCCGTCGGGCCAGTGCGGCCGCCTCGGCTGACGCCTCCTTCGGCACCGCCGCGGTCACCCGGGCGGTGACGTCCTCGATCGACTGCAGGACGTTGAGCTCGAGGTCGACGCATCGGATCTCATCCTGGAGCCGTCGGGCATGGAACCCGTCGCGCATGTAGTCCTTCTCAGGGGTGCTGAGCTTCTGGATGGCGTCGGCGCCGACGTGGTGGTTGGACAGGACCAGGCCGTCTTCGCTCACGAAGCTGCCGGAGCCGCCGGAATTGAACCGGACCGAGGACTGCATCAGGTGCTCGAGCCAGGCGTCGGTGACCTTGAACCCGTGGCGTTCCTCGAGCTGCTTTCGGGGTGGGTTGGAATACAGCCACATGCCCTCATCGGCCTGGAGGCAGGCGAGGGTGAGACCGGTGGAGAGAAGGGGCAGGATCCAGCGGGAGCGGAGCGTCATAGGATGGTCCAGAGTGGCCCGGGACCCCGGGTTGACAAGGCTGCAGGGAGGCGAGGGTTGGGAGCCGTACTGGTTTCCAAAAGGGCGCACTCGGTGCCCGGGAAACCCGACGGGACTGCCCGCATCCGCTCAAAACGATTTGAAATGCTGGATCCCAGCGGGGTGGATTCCAGGGTGTGTCGCCCCAGGCTTGCTGAAAACACTCCGGGCCCGGAACGTCGCGGGGTGCCTGCGGACCAATCCCAGACCTGGATCGATGCGCTGCGTGAGGCGATCGATGCCCGATCGCTGGTCCGTGCGGTGCTTTCCGACCCCGGTCCTGAATCCAGTGTCCGACGACTCCGGATCCGACCCGTGGAGGTCCGGGGGGAACATCGGCTCCAGGTGGTCTCCGAGACCGCCACCCAGGCCACGACCCAAAACCTTCTCCCGGCCCCTGGGATCGAATCGGTGATCCAGTCCCTGGGAAATCCCTTTCGGAGTGCTCTCCTGACCACCACCACCCGATCGCTGCACCTTCAATGCCGTCCAGGAGGTCCAGCCCGCCTGCGCATCGAGGAGTGCTCCACGCCGGCGCCGGACCTGGGACACGACCGTTCCAAGGCACGTCGGATCGAGGCGTCAAAGCCCTGGCTCCGACTGTTGGGGGTCACGACGCCCGAGGGGGCAGTCTGCAAGGGGATGGAGGCGAAGTTCCGCCAGATCCACCGGTTCGTGGAGCTGCTCGAGCCCCTGCTGGAGGCTGCGGGTCTGGTGACCGAGGCATCGGAGTCCGCACCGGAGCCCCTTCGGTTTGTGGATGTCGGATGTGGCAAGGGATACCTGACCTTCGCGGCCCACGAGGCGCTCCAGACCCATGCCCGTCGTCCCGTGCAGTCGCGGGGCGTCGAGCGGCGTGAGGACCTGGTCCGGGTGGTCAACGACACGGTCGCCCAGGCGGGTGTCAGGGGGCTGACATTTGAAGCCGGTTCGATCGAGGCCTTGGAGCCCGGTGCGGTCGATATCCTGATGGCCCTGCATGCCTGCGACACGGCGACGGATGAGGCCCTCGCGTTGGGCGTCCGCACCGGAGCCCGTCTGGTGATGGTGGCGCCATGCTGTCATCGTGAGCTGCGTCCCCGACTTGTCCCGCCCGACGCGCTTCGTGGGGCGCTGTCCCACGGGATCTTCCTCGAGCGGCAGGCCGAGTTCCTCACCGATGCGCTCCGGGCCGCGTTGATGGACCAGGCCGGCTACGAGACCCGGGTTTTCGAGTTCATCTCCCCGGAACACACGGCCAAGAACCTGATGATTGCCTGCATCCGACGCCGGGATCCGGACTCCGGGAAACTCCTGGGTGTCCGTGCCCTCGCTCGACTCTACGGGATCCGTCAGCAGCGGCTTGCGGATCGCCTCGGGGTTTCACTCGTCGACTGATTCCACCTTCTGCAATGCATCCCGAGTCACAACCCACGGATGGGATGGATCGATCCCCGGCAATCGCAGCCACCCACTGGCCCGCATTGGAGCGTCTCCGCGAGATCTTCCTATCGGGTCAACCGGTCCGGGGCTCCTACTGGACCTGTCGCGAGGATCTCGAGGCCTACGACGCGACGCTGGGCGAGCGGATCGGCTGGAAGTGGGACGCGGTTCTGGAGGAGTTGGGGCTCCTGGGCTGGGCGCCGCCGGCGGGCCCACTCGTCGATTTCGGCTGCGGCAGTGGCGTGGCTTCACGACGCATCCTTTCACGTTGGTCGGCCGACCTGTTCCCCGAGATACGTCTCATCGATAAATCCTCTCTGGCCACCGGCTTCGCTGCCTCACGACTCCGCGGGGTATCCCCGGGGGTCCGGATTGTGGAGGCGGGTTCCTCGGATGTGGCGGGAATCATGGCGGGGGCGACGGTGCTTCTCAGCCATGTGTTGGGGGAGATGGTGCCGGCTGCGCGCCGTCAGTTGTCGTCGGCCCTGGCTGGGGCCGCGGCAGTGATCTGGGTGGAACCCGGCACCCATGCCGACAGCCGAGGCTTGATCGCGATGCGGGAGGAATTGCGGGAGGCATTCCGACCGGTCGCGCCCTGCGTCCACGCATCCCGTTGCGGACTCCTCGAGGCCGGACAGGACCGTCACTGGTGTCATTTCTTCGCGAATCCGCCGGTGGGTGTGCTGGCGGATCCCGACTGGGCGGCGTTTGCCGCGCACATTGGTATTGATCTGCGCAGTGTCCCCTACAGCTACCTGGTGCTTCAGCGGGCGGATCAGCCGATACCGGGTCCGGGCGATCCCGGAGAACGGACCCGGGTCTTGGGCACGCCGCGGATCTACAAGGGGTTCACCCGGCTCTTCTGCTGCGCGGAGGGCGGGGTTGAGGAGTTGGAGCTGCCCCGTCGTCTGGACGAGTCCCTCTACAAGGCGATCAAGCGGGAGGAGGCAGGGTCGCTCTTCCGGCTCCGCAGCGAGGCGGGGCGGATCCAGGCGGTCGAGCGGGTTCACCACACCCCGGGCTGAGTCCTGGGAAACGGGAGCGGGACTCGAGAGGGGTTTGGTCCTGAACCGTGCCGTCAGGGACTGTGATTGCCCCTGTGTGACGAGGAAGGTGCTTGGAGAGGACCGTCCCCCGCTGATACCTCATGGGGTCACATCCCATGAAACTCGGATTCGTCTCCGCCATCCTTCCTGAATGGACTCTCGACCAGGTCCTCGCCTTCGCCGCCCAGGAACAGTTCCGCTGCGTCGAGGTCATGTGCTGGCCCGTCGGCAAGGCCGACCGGCGATTCGCCGGGGTGACCCACATCGATGTCGACACCCTTTCCCAGGCCCGGATCGATGACATTCATGGGTCCTGCCAGAAACATGGGGTCACCCTCACCGCACTGGGCTACTACCCGAATCCCCTCGATCCGCGTCCCGAGGTGTCCAAGGCCGCCGTGGCCCACCTTCGCAAGGTGATCCGGGCCGCGCGCCGGCTCGGACTCGATACCGTGAACACGTTCGTCGGACGCGACTGGACGCGCAGTGTCGACGACAATTGGCCCCGCTTCCTGAAGACCTGGCGCCCCCTGATCGCATTCGCCGAGGATCACGGAGTCCGGGTGGGCATCGAGAACTGCCCGATGTCCTTCACGGCCGATGAATGGCCGGGTGGAAAAAATCTGCTCACGACCCCTGTCATCTGGCGGCGTGCCTTCCACGACATCCCGTCGAAGCACTTCGGTCTCAACTACGACCCCTCCCATTTCGTCCTGCAGCACATGGACCCCGCCAGCCCGCTGAAGGAGTTCCAGGACAAGTTCTTCCACGTCCACGCGAAGGACGTGAAGATCCGCCGCGATCGGATCCATGAAGTTGGGGTTTTCGCGCATCCGCTCGAGTGGCATCAGCCCCGGATCCCTGGGTACGGCGAGATGGACTGGTCGAAGTTCCTGGGTGCGCTCATGGAGACCCGGTATCGCGGTCCGGTGTGCATCGAGGTGGAGGACGACACCTTCGGCAAGCATCTCGAAGGGCGTCAGAACGCACTCCGGGTCGCGGGGAATGTCCTGCGTCCGTTTCTTCCCTGAACCTCCGGAGGTGGCTCATGGCGAATCACTGGCAACGGATCCTCGCATGGTTGGGCGCCCCGCTCCTCGCGTGGGCGGTGGACTCCGACTGGCCGGTCTATCTCGGCGACGCTTCGAGCAGCCACTATTCGACCCTTCGTCAGATCACACCCCGCAACGTCGGCCGGCTTCAAGTCGCGTGGACCTACCACGGCGGTGGCGCCGATCCGAACAACCGCTCTCAGATCCAATGCAATCCGTTGGTCATCGACGGCGTGCTGTATGGCACGACTGCCGACCTTCAGGTCGTCGCCCTGGATGCGGCCACGGGTGTCGAACGATGGCGCTTTGATCCGGCGTCGGTTCCTGGTCTGACCAAGACCGGGGTCAACCGGGGACTCGTGCATTGGGCGGGCGGAGGCGAGGCCCGGATCCTGTACGGCAACGACCACTTCCTCCACGCCTTGGATGCTCGAACCGGGAAGCGCATCCCCGCGTTCGGCAAGGACGGCTCCATCGACCTCAAGGACGGGTTGGGTCGGGACGTGGGTCGGTTGTCGTTGCAGTCCACCACACCGGGCGTTGTCCATGGGGATCGGCTGATCGTCGGGATGCGTCTGGGCGAGGGACCGGCTCCGGCGGCTCCGGGTCACATCCGCGCCTACGACATCCGAACGGGCCGCCTCCTCTGGCGCTTCAAC
>JBDLQQ010000285.1:0-4622 GCA_039800465.1 Verrucomicrobiota bacterium | reverse complement strand
TGCAGAACGTCGACAGGAATCCCAAGGCGGCCCACGCCCGCATCGAGACCCTGGAGAAGGTCACGAACGGGGCCAGCGCCATGGCTCCCACCGCAAGCGCCCAGGCCAGCACGCGGGAGGGCGCGTTGTGGGCGAAGAGACGACGTCCCATGAGGTAGTAGAGGGCGTAGGTGATCCCGGACAACAAGCCCCAGCCCAGTGCCCGGGCATTGAGTGGGATCTCGGTGCCCGGATCCCGGGAGGAGAGGGCCACCGTGGCCACGCCCACCAGGGTGAGGAGCAGGGGCCCCATCTCGCGGCGTTGGGGCCGTTCTCCCCAGCCCAGCCAACCGCCCACGGCCACCCAGATCGGGGCCGAGTAGAGGAGGATGGAGGCGATCGCCACACCGCCGGTCCGGACGGCGCTCAGGTACGCCAGATACATCACGGCGACCCCGCCGATTCCTAGTCCCGCGGCCAGGCTGCGATCTTCACGCCGCAACGGTGAGGCCTGGGAGATCGAGGCATGCAGGGCAAACCAGAGTGCGCCGAGAGCCGCCCGCCAAAAGGCCACCGCGATGGGGTCCACCGACTCCGACATCGCCACGCGACCCGCGACTCCGATCAACCCCCACTGGAGGGCGGCCAGCACCATGAACCAGAGCCCCTGGCGTTGGGCTTTGGAGGCGGTCACGGGGTCCACGCCTGAAAGGTCTCCCAGGCCACCCGCCTCAGGTAGGACGCGTCGGAATCGGAGATGCCCGGAGCCACGTATCGAAGGGGAACCGGACTGGAACGCATCACCGTGGCGTACACCACACAGGTCTCCAGATACGTTCCGTGGATGCTGGGGTGTTCCCGGTCAGGTGCGAACAGGTCGAGATCGGGACGCTCCCGCAGCACCCGCTGCCAGGCGACGGCCACTGGCGCGACGTCCACACCCAATTCACGACCGAGGCTCCGATGGGCCTGGGCGATCTGTTCGTTGTCGATCCAATCCAATCTCGCGTAGGCCCAGGTCATGAGCAGGATCGGTCGCGCCTTGGCCTTTCGGATCTCCTCGACGAAATGCCGGGCATGCTCCCGGAAGTAGGAGAGGTTGATCTCAGGCAGATCCTCCTGGACCACGACATCGGTCCAATGCCCTTGGGCGATCATGGCCCTGGGTTCCGGCCGTTCCCATTGCACCTTCAACGTGGCTCCCCCTTTGACGCTCTTGCCGGTGACGAGAGCCAAGGGGACGTCGGCCGATGCGGCGAGTTTCTCCAGGTGGGAGTAGATCCCGTTGTTCCAGAAGGTGAGGCTGTTTCCGATGAACAGGATCTGATGGGTTGAGCGAGGTGGGGAGGGGCTCACGGGGGTGGCCGAGGCGGGTTCTGCCGAGGTGGCTTCGGCAAGGTGGAAGGCGGCACAGCTGGATACGAGGAGCAGGCCTGCGGAAAGGATCCGTTGTAGAACCCAGCAGAGCGATGGGTGAGTGGGCTGGTTCCTGGAATCCATGGGAGAACGCGGTTCCAGATGAAACACATCCCGATCTGCGGGAATCAACCCCAGGGAGCGGACGTTATCGGTTCTTGTTCTTACTGCGGCGATAGGTTGGGCGAAGGGGCCGGGTTCTCTATCCGGATTCAGCGTCGAGCACGTGGACGAAGTACTGCAACTCGGCATCGACCGCGGTGGAGTCGGTGACGGTTTGCGCGATCTCCTCCCGCACCAGAACCACCCATGACCTGCCCCTCTATCCACTACCGGCGGTCGGTGGGGGAGGGTGAAGAGACATCGACGAACTTTGTATTGGGACTTTTCACCAACCGTGCACGCGGGGCGGCCTTTGCGAGCTCCCGCAGGCGCAACGCCGCAGGGATGCCCCGTTTGGCGGGATGCCGGACCGCGTGCCGGATCTGCCATTTGCGTTCCTCCCCGGCACCGGATAGCCAGCGTTCGCAGATCCCGAAGGCCAGCTCCGGATGATCCTTGGCGACGTCTCCCAGGTGGTTGGCGACGCTGCGCCGAACGTACTCTTCCGGATCATCCCGCAGCGACTCCAGGATTGGGATCACTGGACGCGGATCCTGGACGAAGGCTGGGATGCGAATGGCCCAAGGGAGTCGGGGGCGGGTGCCCTCACTGCAGAGCCGACGTACGTGCGGATCCGGGTCCTTCGTCCATTCCAGAAGCCGGGCTAGGGTCCGCTCTGGCCACCGGATGAGGAACGGCCGCAGGGAGAATTCCGCGCTGAAGCGGCGTGTCAGTTCATATTGGGCGGCCATCGAGGTCTCGAATGGATCCCGTCCGCCGTTCTCCGTGGGGTCGAGTCCGTACAACGCGACAAAGGAGACGTGAGGTAGGTAGAAGAACACGGCCAGCCCGAGTCCCTCTGTGCGCGACAGTGCCGGGGTGAGGGAACGGGTGAGGACGGCCATGGCGTCGTCGTAGGCGGGCGGCAGATACCGCCGAAGGACGCGCGCGAGGTGTTCGCCGCGCCGGAGAATCGACAGCGGACCGAGACCCTCGAAGGCGTCCCTTTGAAATCCTGCGGCGTCGAATTCCGGATGAACGAGGGCGATGTTGTGGGCGAGGCACTCGATGGCTTCGCGGTCGAGGAGTTGGGCGAGGGAACTGCCCTTCAAGATGGCTCGAGGCGCCTCGGGCAGGCGCGGGCCGCCGGTGGTCGGTGGATCCGCTTTCGATGTCCGCATCCTCGACACCGTGGCAACCCTCACAGCCTTGAGCAATGTGTCAGGAGTAGACGGTGCCGCCTTTATCGATGGGAATCCGATCCTAGCGGAGCCTTCCCTCGATTATGTCCCGGTACAGCAGGTCTTTGTGGTTCAAGTTGGATCCCACCTACCCTGCCTACAGATGACCTGGCCCTCTATTCAGTCAGGGAGGGCACTCCTGCAGAGGTAAATCGGGGCCAGGTCATCTATCGCTAGATTCGGGGATGGGCCTTCTGTGGCTTAGGGCATCCGACTGGCCACGACCCGACTGGCCACGACCTGACCCTCTCTCAATTCACTCCCCGGTCGCTTGTTAGAGATCTCTTTCGAAATGGGGCACTGATTCGAAACCGGCTCCTGAAAGTGCATCGACGATGCCATTGAGGTTGGACTTCGTATTGGCATAGAAGGTCGTGAACTCATCGTGATCAGCATAGATCACGAATGGTTTGGGTATGGGCACGAAGGCGAAATCCACCCAGTCGCCGAGGGCGGCTTGGAGCAGTTCCGAGGTTTCCTGGGGCCCGGTCGCGTTGATGCACCAATCACGGTCCAGCTGGGATGGGAGCGGATGGCAACGCAGCAAGGACATCAGATGCTTGGGCTCGAAGACGACTTCATCGATGGTGACGGATGCTGCCTGTAACGAGCCGTGCGCCGAGACGATGGTGGCGACGAAGGGGGGTAGGTTTTGAAGCGGTGTGCGGAATGTCTGCTGAAACCGCCACGGAGTTCGCCGGAAGCGTTTTAGGGAGCCTTGGATATGGGTCAGTGTCATGACTCTAACGCTCTAGCGGTTCGGGCTGTGCAGCATGTGCGGAGGGGAGACTATTTCGCGCAGAGCTAGGGCGATTTGAACCGCTTCATGCGTTTTGGGTGAAGCGAAGACTGGCGAAGGGAAATTGGGGCCAGGTCATCTATCGAAAGAGACTCAGCGAATCTGGGGTCAGGTCATCTATCGCAGCCATCTATCCAGGGCAGGTATCCCTAGATTTAGGGATGGTCCGGGTGTGGTGTGGGGAGCGGCAGCTGTGGTGGACTGGAGGGCATATGCGGATACCTCGATGGAAGGCCGGGCCGGAGGAACAAGCCGGCCATTATCACTGCGTCTCACGGTTCGTCGAAAAGCGCTTCGCCTTTGAGGCACGCGAGCGGGAGAAGTTCCGCTCCTTCCTCGAGGAATACTCCCTCTTCTGCGGGGTGGAGGTGCTCACCTGGTGCATCCTCTCCAACCACTTCCACCTCCTGATCAAGGTGCCCCGGAAACCCGCCACCCCACCCCCTGTGGAGGAATTGATCGAGCGATTGAATCACCTCACCAGCAGTGCCCTGACCACCGCCACCGCCCGGCAGATGCTGGAACGCTTCCGTGCCGCGGGTCAGGAGGACGCCCTAGAGGAACTACGACAGAAGCTGTGGTCCCAGATGTACGACCTGAGCCAGTTCATGAAGCTCCTCAAGCAACGCTTCAGCCAGTGGTTCAATCGGATCCACAAGCGTGAGGGAACGCTTTGGGAGGGACGGTTTCGAAGCACCCTGGTCGAGGGAAACAGTCCGGCACTGGCCACGGTGGCGGCGTACATCGACCTGAATCCGGTCCGGGCCGGGCTGGTGGACGATCCCAAGGACTATCGGTGGTGTGGATATGCCGAGGCGGTGGCGACGAACGGCTCAGCCCGGAAGGGCCTCGCGGCTGCCTTGGGCGTCGGCGTGGATGGGGTGCTCGCCGAATACCGGGAATGGCTTTTCCGACAGGGTGAGGAGCGGGAGGGAACCGATGCACAGGGACGTCCGGTGCGACGGGGTTTCACCCGGGAGACGATGCTGAAGGTGCTGGCCGACGGGGGTGAGCTGCCCCGATCGGAATACCTGAAGCTGCGGATCCGTTACCTGGTGGATGGGGCTGTGTTGGGGAGTCGGGAG
>JBDLQQ010000284.1:0-9532 GCA_039800465.1 Verrucomicrobiota bacterium | reverse complement strand
ATGAGCATCGGGACGAAGGTGACCGTCAGAATGTTGAGGTAGCCCACGGTCAGGGTCGTGAACGCCATGGTGTAGGCGAGACCAAACACGAGGCATCCCGTTGCGAGGAGGGGGCGCTTGGCGTTGCGGTATCCCACCACGAAGATGATCGCCACCAGGCTCAGCGACACGATCGTGGCCATCGTCGAGTCCTTCTCGCTCTGGATCATCTCATCGTAGTCCAGCACGCCCATGCCGGTGACCCCGGCGTTGACCCCCCCGACCTCGGTGCTGACCTGGCCGACCAGCTGGCGGAACCGGAGGATCGACCGCTCCGTGATGCCTTCCTGGAGCAGCCTCCGGCGTTTCTCGATCGCGGCGGGCGAATTGTCTCCCCTGCCGAGCAGTGAACCCCAGAATCCGGAGGGTGGGCTGACCAACTCCTCGGGAAGCGGCGCCCTGGGACGGGCTGTCGCGAGATAGATCCGCCCCTTTCCAAACGTCACATACTTCTTCCCCTCCGCCTCGGCCTCACCCCCGGCGAAGAGCGCCTCGACCCCGGGAGACGGCGGGCTGCCGGGCCGGCTGAGGCTCTCCTGTCCCCGTCGGATGATCCGCTCCAGGGCGGGCAGCGCATTCACCAGGGATTCGGTATTCTGGTTGGTCTGCTGGGGCGCGGTCCGGATGAGGGTGTTGATCCGACCGAACAGGGAACTGAGGTTGGAGGCCCCAGCAAACTGCATCAGGAAGGGGCGGTAGTCCTTCAGCACCTTCTCCAGCTCGACGAGGTTCGTCCCGGGCACGAACAGCAGGGCCTTCTTGCCCAGCAGGGGCAGATCCCCCTTGAAGAAGACGTCGGTGAAGAGATTCGTCGGCGAGACGGAGGTGGACTCCAGATCCAGACGCGCCGCGAGACGCTCGACGAACTGCCGATTCTTCTCGGGGTTCTCCGACTCGACCACCGCCACGAGGTCGGGTTCGGACGGGAACGTCTGCCTCAGCCGGACGTAGTGCTGGTTGTAGGTGAGATCGGTGTCCAGCAGGGCATTCCGATCCATCACGAAGTCGAGGCTGGAGACCGTGTACCCGACGCAGATGAGGAACAGGACAACCTGCGGCCAGATGAAGCGGGAGGGGCTGGCCAACACCGCCTCGGCAAGACGACGCAGCTGACACTCGATCCGGGAATCGTGATCCCCGCCCCCCCCGGAAGGCGCAGGAGGGACCTCCGGGCCATCAGCCGGCTTCTTCCCGGGGGACGGTGTGGGGGAGGGTTCCACGATGTCTGGGCCTAATGGGTGGGCCTGAATCGCCTCGCCCGCAACCCTAGCGGCCGCAGCAGCCCTTGTACTTCTTCCCACTGCCGCAGGGACAGGGGTCGTTGCGTCCGACCCGGGGCAGCGACCGGGCCGGCTTCGCCTTTGCCAAGGTCTCGTTGGCCTCGGACACCACGGCCCCGGCGTTCTCCGGCACATCGCCGAAGGCCGGCGCGGTCGGATGCGACGTGACCTGCGGGAGGTTGTGCAGGAACTGCTCGAAGGCGAAGAGGCTGGTCGCGCTGCGGAAGATGTTGTGGCAGACCTCGGTCTTGATGTTGACCATGAGCTCATCGAAGAGCTTGAAGGCCTCGGCCTTGTACTCGATCAGCGGATCCCGCTGGGCGTAGGCCCGCAGCCCGATCGAGCTCCGGAGGGAGTCCATCGAGTACAGGTGCTCCTGCCAGAGGCGATCGATCGCCGTGAGGATCGTGTACCGCTCGATGCTCGCGAGCATCTCGGGCTTCTCGAGGCTCACCTTGAGCTCGTAGGCCTCGCGGATGGTGTGCCCGATGTACTGCAGCAGGCTGAACTGGGCCTCGGAGAGGCCGTCGAACAGCGATCCACTGACCGGCAGCATCTTCCCGGACCGAGCCGCCCTGAGGAACTCCTCCTCCTTCAGGCCCAGCGGGAAGTTCATGTTCACCCAGTCCGACAATCCCCGGATGTTCCACTCGGCGGGATCCGTGTCGCTGCCCGTGAACTCCTCCACCTTGAGGAGCACGATCTCCTCCATGATGTCCATCAGCCGGTCCCGGACGTCCGTCGCCTGGATCACCTCGTTGCGGAAGCCGTAGATGACCTCGCGCTGCTTGTTCATCACGTCGTCGTACTCGAGGGTCCGTTTCCGCTGCTGGAAGTGATGGCCCTCGACCCGCTTCTGGGCCTGTTCGATCGAGCGGTTCAGGAGCGGATGCTCCAGCTCCTGCCCCTCCTCGAGCCCCATGCGTTCCATGATGCGCGTGATCCGGTCGGACCCGAACAGCCGCATCAGGTCGTCCTCGAGCGAGATGAAGAAGTGCGACGAGCCGGGATCCCCCTGACGGGAGCAGCGGCCGCGGAGCTGGCGGTCGATCCGGCGCGATTCATGCCGCTCGGTGCCCAGCACGTGCAGGCCGCCCAGCTCAGAGACGCCGGGGCCGAGTTTGATGTCGGTCCCACGGCCGGCCATGTTGGTGGCGATTGTCACAGCGCCCTTCTGACCCGCCCTCGACACGATCTCAGCCTCCTGCTCGTGGTACTTGGCGTTCAGCACGGAGTGGACGATCCCCTCGCGCTTCAGGAGTCGGCTCAGCATCTCGGAGGTCTCGACGGAGATGGTCCCGACCAGGATCGGCCGGCCCTGGCCGTGCAGTTCCTTGATCTCCCGGGCCACCGCCTCGAACTTCTCGCGCCGGGTCTTGTAGACCGAGTCGTTGCGGTCCTTCCGGATGTTCTGCCGATGCGTCGGGATGGTCATCACCCCGAGCTTGTAAATGTCGTGGAACTCCTGGGCCTCGGTCTCCGCGGTGCCGGTCATGCCCGCGAGCTTCATATAGAGCCGGAAGTAGTTCTGGATCGTGATCGTCGCGAGCGTCTGGGTCTCCCGCTCGATGGACACGCCTTCCTTGGCCTCGACCGCCTGGTGGAGTCCATCCGACCAGCGACGACCCGACATGAGGCGGCCGGTGTGCTCGTCGACGATGATCACCTTGTTGTCCTGGACCACGTACTGGACATCGCGGTCGTAGAGGCAATAGGCCTTCAGGAGCTGGGCGATGGCATGGATGACCTGCGCGCGCTCCTCGAACTCCTGCTGGAGCTTGCCCTTCTTCTCGAGACGCGCCTGGAGGGCGAGTTCGGGGTCGGTGTCGATCTGGCTGTAGAGTGTCGGAAGATCCGGGAGCATGAACCCGTCCGGATTGTTGGGGGACATGAACTCCCGCCCCTTCTCGGTGAGGTCAGCCTCGTGGGACTTCTCCTCGATCGCGAAGAACAGCTGTTCCTTCTCGGCATACAGCTGTTTCTTGGACTGGTCCGAATGCAGTTCCGCCTCGTACGCCTGCACCAGCTTCTGGTTGGCGGGCTCCTCAAAGATCCGCAGGAGCCCCTCGGATCGGGGCTGGCCCAGCTTCACCTTGTGGAGGAGCGAGGCCACCTCGCGTTCGATCGAGGCGGCGTCCCTCACGTTGGAACCGTCCGACGGGCGGAGTTTCTTGAGCAGCTCCCCGGCCTCCCGGAGATACCGGGCGCAGAGATCGCGCTGGGCCTGCACCAGGCGCTCGATGGCAGGCTTCCACTCCACATAGCGGTGCTCGACCGAGACCACGGCCGGACCACTGATGATCAGCGGCGTGCGGGCCTCGTCGATCAGGATGGAATCCACCTCGTCGATGATCGCGAAATAGTGCCCCCGTTGGACCTGCTCCTCCCGGGTGCTGGCCATGCCGTTGTCCCGGAGGTAGTCGAACCCGAACTCGGAATTCGTGCCGTAGGTGATGTCGCAGGCGTACATCTCCCGGCGGACCGAGGGCGGCTGGCTGTTCATGATGCAGCCGACCGTCAGGCCGAGGAACCGGTAGACCGCCCCCATCCACTCCGAGTCACGGGCAGCGAGGTAGTCGTTGACCGTGACGACATGGACACCCCGTCCCGTGAGGGCATTGAGGTAGACCGGCAGGGTGGCGACGAGGGTCTTTCCCTCACCGGTCGCCATCTCGGAGATGTAACCCCGGTGGAGGGCCATGCCGCCGATCAGCTGGACGTCGAAGTGGACCATCTCCCAGCGGATCGGATGGCCACGGACCTCGATGTCTCTCCCGCAAAGCCGGCGACAGGCGTTCTTCACCACGGCGAAGGCCTCGGGAAGGATGGTCTCCAGCTCCCGCTTGAGCTCCTCGGGGTCGGAGATGCCGGAGAGCTTCGCCTTCCAGTCGGCGGTCTTCTGCCGCAACACCTCCTCGGGCTGGGACTGGAGCTGCTGCTCCAGTTCATTGATGCGGGCCACAATGGGCCGGAGCTTGCGGACCTCCCGCTCATTGCGGGAACCGAGGATTTTGCGGAACAGATAGCCGATCATGACACACCGTCTGGGACGGACCCCGGAGGCTAGGAGGGGGCCAGACTGAGGTCAAAGACAGAAGCCATCCCAAAACAGCACCCTGGGAGGCACCACCGCGCCCTACTCCGAGACGGCCTTGCGCTCGGCACGATCCCACCACTTGGCGATGAGGACGCTCAGCTCATAGAGGATGTGCAGGGGAATGAACATCAGTAGCATCGTCATCGGGTTCCCATCGGGCGTGATGAAGGCCGACACCACCAGCCCCGCGACCACCCAATACATGCGCAATCCCGCCAGGCGTTCGGCGTCCAGGATGCCGATCTTCACCAGGGTCAGGAGGACCAGGGGCAGCTCGAAGGCCACCCCCATGCCAATCATGAACCAGCAGACGAAGCTGATGTACTCCGAGGCCCGCCATTCGTCGGCCCCAAACCCCATCCAGTTGGAGAAGGTCACGGTCGAACTCAAGGCCACCACGGTCACGATGAAGTAGCAGAACGCCACCCCCATGAAGAAGAGGAGGGTCCCGAAACCGGCGATCCGATACACGAGACGCTTCTCATGGACGTGGAGTGCCGGAAGGATGAACTGCCCCAGGAAGAACAGGACGAATGGCGCCGCGATCGCTGCGCCCCCATAGAGGGCAATCTTGACCGCCACCACGAAGGGCTCGGTCGGCCCAAGCGTCTTGAGACCGACCTGGATCCCGTACTTGGCCACCTCGGGTGGGTTGGGGTCGGGGACCATGCCCAGCACCAGATTGGTCCCGACGGCAATGGGAGCGACCCTGAAGTAGTGGTCCTGGTTGGTGGAGGTGTCCTGAACCGGAAAATCCTTCGCCAACATCCGTGCCAAGACATTGGTGCCCAGAGTGATGACCACCCGGGGTTGGTCCGTGACCCGGACCCGTTGGGCCAACACCAGCGGCCACTCCAGGAACTTCACGATGTAGGGGCTGCCGCTGAGGCTCACCAGGATGCCCAGGGCGACCGCGATCGCACACTTCACGAAGGTCCAACGGAGATCCTCGAGGTGCTCGAGGAAGCTCTTGATCGGACCTCCCCCCTCTTCGTCCACGTGCTCCGGGGGCAGCACCTCGAGATCGTCGGCCATGCCAGGTCTCTGGGGATCGGTCCCCGATCAGGCTTTGGGCGACAGGTCCGTCCGCTGGGAGGACTGCGAGAGGGATTCCTGCGGGGTCTTCGGGGTCGGCGCAGGGGGCGTGCGCTCCACCTCGTCCATGGCCCGATGGAGCTCCTCCTGGACGTCGCGCGAGGCCTTCTTGAACTCCTTGATGCCCGTGCCCACGCCCTTCATCAGCTCTGGCACCTTCTTGGCACCAAACAGGATGAGGACAATCACGGCGATCACCAGGATCTCCGTGGAGCCAATCATGCCGAGGACGAGGGAATTCATCGGGTGCGGTTCTGTACGATCGATCCACTCAGGCCGACTTCGACCCGGAGCCTCCCGGAGGGTCCGAGAGGTCGTTCGTTACCTCCTTGGAGGCCTTCTTGAACTCCTTGATGCCCGTGCCGACGCCCTTCATCAGCTCGGGGATCTTCCGGGCGCCGAACATGAGGACCACGATCCCGAGGATGACGAAGATCTCCGTCGTCCCGAGGAACGCGATGGGTGAAGGCAAGGACATGGAACTCACGTCCGTAGGCTAGGATCGTCGCCTCCGACGGTAAAGGGACAAAACGCGTCGGGAAGTCGGCGCGGCGGCAACGCGCCCCATCGGTTGCGCGGCCGCGGCGATCTGGACTTCCGGGGGGCGACACGAAAAGGCCGGGCCCGAGGGCCCGGCCATGCTGCGCTGCCGAATACAGGTTCCAGCCCCGACCTATTGGTAGCGGATCAAGAGATTGCCTCCGGACAAGGACACCCCGGTGATGGTGATGGCAGAGCCGGAGGAGAGGCGCAGGAACTGGGACGACGCGCCGGCGGGGACCGTGACAGTCTTGTTCTGGGCATCCACGACTGCGCCAGGAACCGCCGTGTAGACACCGCTCAGGGTTGCAGACGCCAGGGCCTCGACGGATGCCGCGGCCACCGCGGAGGTGAATGCCCGGACGCCGCCGCTGGCATTCACCAGCGTTCGCACCCCGCTGGATCGGTCGACCGTGAACAACTCCACGTTGGCCCCGCCGGTCCGCTCGTACCAGACGAAGCGGATGCCGTAGACACCCGCCGCCTGCACCACCACGTCGAAGGTCTCATCCGCCGGACCTCCATTGTGGAAGGCCAGCGGGACCGAGGCCGCGTTGAGGTTCAGGCCCGCCGCCAGCTTGTAGCCGTCGTCCGAGCGGACACCGAACCGCGTGACACCCGCAGGGAGGTCCAGGAACGCCACCACCTCCATCGCATAGTTGTCGGTGCCCAGGGCATCGTCCTGACCCGGGATGGGCTCATCGCCCTCGAAGTAGCCATCGGATCCGCCACTGGTCGCGTTCTGGGAGAAGTTGATGACCGGGGACACCACCGAGGTGTCGTATGACTTCGCGATCGAGGAATTGGCCGCCAGCTGGGCCTCTGCACGGTCCAGGCTGTTCTCACCCGATTCCTGGGCCTGGGTGACCCGGACCTTGAAGCCGCGCTCCGTCCCGGGACCCGCCATGCGGGTCGACGGATCCAGCTCGCGGTAGGTCACCGTGAACGACCAGGCATTGGTCTGCTGGACCCCTTCGTTGTCGGCGAAGACGAGCTGGACCTTCTGGACCACTCCCTTGGCGGGCAGCGGGGTGATCGGATAGGCCACCAGGGCACCATCGGCAGTGGAGACCACCCCGGGATTGACGGGTGCGCCATTGATCGACATCTGGATCGAGGAGGTCTTCACCTGGGTGTCCCGATTCTGGATCGCCACCTCGATCCTCGGCTCGGTGGTCTCGACGACCGCACCATCCGTGGGCGACAGGGATGTGACGGCGGCGCGCTGGACCCCGGCATCCGCCACGGGGACAAACACGAGATAGTTCAGGTACCGGGATCCGGTGTCGCTATCCGGGGTCAGGTGACGAAGGCGGAGGGTCTTCCGGCCGGACAGACGGAGGACGACCCGGTTCTTTCCAGTGCCATCGGTCAACGCCACGTTCCGGGCCGTGAAGCCGGACTGCACCCCGAGGAAGGTGCCAAGCAGCTTCGGGGCGGTCCCTGGCACGGCCGAGATCTCCTCCAGCACGCTGTCCGCCTTCTCGAGGTTGACCACGGACTCGCGGAGATAGACCTCATAGGAGCCCGCCGCGAAATCCCGGGTGTAGTTCATCCAGTCGTCGACCGCGAGGTCGCCGACCTCGTAGTCGTAGACCCCCTGGTCGTTGTTGAAGAGGCCGCCCCGGCGATTGTCGAGCGACCGCTGCATCCGGACCGCATCCTGGGTGCGGTAGGGCGAGTCGTCGCCGCTTGGGCCGGACCGGGTGTCCTGATAATCGGTGCCGGCGACCCCGACGCGGTCCGTGTAGGAATTGGCGGACACCCCGCCGCCCTCGGCGCTCCGGACGGGGCTGTCGAGGAACTGGCCCCCGTCGAAGTCGTAGTCCTCCGCCTCGACCGTACGGGCGTTGGACGAGAAGGTGTCGAAGGCGATGATCGCAGACCGGGAGGTCCCGCCGGAGTCCGTCACGGTGAGTTGCCCCAGATACGACCGGTTCTTCTCGAATCCGCCCAGACTCCCGGTCCGGGTCGTCCCGACCGCCCCGAGCTTCAGACCATTGGCCGTCGTGTAGTCGACCCCGTTGAGGGTGACCTTGAAGCCCATGTCCGGGAGGTTCCGGTCATCGACCACCGTGAACGCCACCTGGGTGTCGACAGGCAGGAATACTGCACCCTCCGCGGGGGACACCGTCTCGATGCGCGGAGCCTCGTCGACGGCTGACGGCGGGGCGGCGGCGTTGAGGTTCCTGTAGACCACCTGATAGCCGTTCGGGTCCTTGCCGCCATCGGCGTAGAGGTAGAGCACCACGTTCCCGACGAGGTTCACGAACGGTGCCGGTGGGCTGTCCGTGCCGTCGGCCAACACATCCGCCTGAGGTGTGTCGACGAACGTCCGGTCGAACAGGACCGCCCCACCGGCATCGAGATCGAGGACCCGGCCCCGGATGACGACACTGCCGTCGACCGTGGTCAGGGTGAGCACCAGTCGGACGTTTGTGTTCTTGATCGCCGGACTGACGTTCTCGTCGAAGAAGTACTTGTTGATTCCCTTGGTGATGAGCAGGTCCGTCTCGGACTTTGCTATTCCGTAACCGCCCAGCGAATTGGCACCCGTCTTCTGCGGGATGAAGGCGAGGACCGCGAACGAATCAGGGCCCTGTCCTGAAGCGAGGTCGACCGAGAACTCGTGTAGGGTCCCCTCGGTCAGCTCATAGGTCTTGGTCGTCTTGGTGCTGCTGATGAAGAACGGCTGCCCAAGCGCTGGCAGGTCGAACGTGAACGACCCGCCGGCCTGCTTGCCCCCGGGCAGTGGCTGGCCTGCAGGATTGGCATCTTTCCATCCCGTCCGTTCGGCCGCCTTGAAGTCATCCAGCACGGCCCCGTCCGCCACGAACACCTGGGCGTTGTCGAAGACGACCTGGTAGCCATCCGGGTTCTTGCCGCCGTCGGCATAGAGGTAGAGGACGAAATTGCCGACCATGTTGATGAACGGTGCGGGCGGGCTGTCCGTCCCATCGGCGAGGACGTCCGCCGCCGGGGTGTCGATGAAGGTCTTCTCCCAGAGCACCGCGTTCCCCGCGTCGCGGTCCAGGACCTGGCCCCGGATGATCACGTTCCCGGATCGCACCTCCAGGTTCAGCACGAGCGTCACGTTCTGGTTCTTCACCGGAGGGGTGACGTTCTCGTTGAAGAAGTACTTGCTGATTCCCTTCGTGATCAGCAGGTCGGTCTCGGATTTCGCGATCCCATAACCAGCGAGGGAATTGGCGCCGGTCGCCTGCGGGATGAAGGCGAGCACGGCGAAGGAGTCCGCGCCCTGGCCTGAGACGAGGTCGACCCGGTACTCGAGGGTGCGGCCCTCGACCAGCTCGAACGTCTCCGAGGTCTTGGTGCTGCTCACGAAGAAGGACTGTCCGATCGGGGGCAGGTTGAACGTGAACACCCCGCCGGCCTGCTTGCCGCCCGGGAGGGGTTGGCCTGCCGGATTGGCATCCTTCCAACCGGAACGCTCGGCGGCCTTGAAGTCGTCGAGGATGCG
>JBDLQQ010000283.1:0-9182 GCA_039800465.1 Verrucomicrobiota bacterium | reverse complement strand
TGGCTCTCCAGGGAGGTCCCATGACCCCCGAGGAAGCCCGCGAGTTCGAGATCCACGACCACTTCCGTGCGGCGATTCGGGTGCGGCGTTGGGATGATCTCGGGAAGGTGCCTGACATGCCGACCTTGCCGCTGGAGGCCTTCCGGCCGCTGCTCGAGTTGCTGGTGCGGGTGCGTCCCCAGGTCAGTCATCCGGTGGTCGCCCATGTCGGTTGTTGACCCCGGGTGGATCCCGCTGGCTGGAGGAAGGGCTGGGGCGGGTTGGATTTCGCGGGTGTTGTCCCATCCAGTTGGGCTTGCGGTCTGGTGCGTGGTGGCCTCGTTCGGGACCTATGCCTGCATGTATGGGTTTAGGAAGCCCTTCACGGCGGCGGGTTTTGTGTCGGAGCCTTTTGGAGCGGGGATGAAGGCGTGGCTGGTCGGGGCCCAGCTCATTGGCTACACGGCCGCCAAGTTCCTCGGGATCCGGGTAATCGCGGAGATGACGGCATCGCGCCGGATCGGGGTTCTGTTGGGGCTGATCGCCGCGGCGGAGGTGTCGTGGCTCCTGTTGGGTCTGGCACCGCGGGCGTTGGGATGGGTGGCCTTGTTCCTGAACGGATTGTCACTGGGAATGGTCTTCGGGCTGGTCCTGGGATTTCTCGAGGGGCGTCGGCTCACGGAGACCTTCATGGCTGGGTTGTGCGCCAGTTTCATCGTGGCGGACGGGTTCTCCAAGTCGGTCGGACTCTGGCTGCTGCACCACAAGATCCCCGAGGCGTGGATGCCTGCGGTGGCGGGGCTGCTGTTCGCAGGGCCGCTGGTGGTGTTCGTCGAGATGCTCCGAAGGATCCCGGGTCCGACGGCGTTGGATCTGAGCGTCCGGTCCGTCCGTCCGCCGCTCACCCGGGCTGACCGGATCGCCTTCCTGCGTCGGCACGGCGTCGGCTTGGCGTTCATCCTCGGCGGCTACGGGGCGGTGACGGTGTTGCGGACGCTGCGGAGCGACTTCTTCCCGGAGTTGTGGAAGGGCTTGGGTGGGGAAGTGGATGCGATGCAGTTCACCCGGTCCGAGGCCTGGGTGGGGCTGGGCATCCTCGGCATCGTGGGCCTGATGTCGTTCATCCGGGACAACTGGGCCGCCTTCCTGGTGGGGTTGGCCCTCTCGTCGCTCGGATTGGTGGTTGCGGGGGGGGCGGTGCTGGCCTGGCCGGTCGTGGGAATAACTCCCTTGGGGTTCATGATCCTCTTCGGCCTCGGCATGTATCTGCCCTATGTGGCGGTGCACGCGACGGTGTTTGAGCGCTTGATCGCCCTGACGCGCGACCGGGGCAATCTGGGATTCCTCATGTATGTGGCTGACGCCCTCGGCTACCTCGGGGTGATCGGCGTCATGTCGGTGCGGGGGCGGGTCTTGGCGTCCGGGGAGGTGCTTCCGTGGTTTCTGCGGATCGCCTGGGTGACGGCGCTGATCAGCGCGCTCGCGTTCGCTGTGGCGGCGGTATGGTTTCTCCGAAGGAGGAACCCGGGTGAGGGGGCTCGGCTGTCGGATCCCGTTTGAAGCCCGTCTGGGCTAGTTCGGGTTCTCTTCGGGGTCGACGGTCCAGATGATGTCGGTCTGGGGCAGGATGGCCTTGCCCTTGTTCACACCGGCGCGGGTCTCGACCACCTGGCGGCCCCGTCTGGTGTCGACGTGGCCATCGGCGAAGATGAGGTTCCCGGAGCCGCCATGCCGCGCTGCGAAGCGGCTGGCGAATGTGAAGGGTTGTCCGTTGAAGACGGCCTGGTTCTCGTCGACGCGGGCTGCTGTCTCACCCGGGAGTCCACTCTCGTTGAAGAGGACGGTCTGGGAGGCGTTTCGGATCGACGTGAGTGGGGGTTGGGCCCCGGACCGGATGAGCTTGGAGTTCATCGCGGTCGAGAACTGGGGAAAGGCCACTTTCTTGGGGTTCGGCGGTTGTTCGGAGAACCGGGCCGAGGGACACAGGAAGAGGCTGCCCTTCTCATAGAAGGCGAAGCGGGCCCGGGGATTCCCGTTGGTGTTGGCGTAGTCGGCCACCGAAGGGAGGCGGATCATGCGGGGGAGTGCATTGAACCAGACGTCCGCGTTGGCGGGGTCGGCGCAGACCGTCCAGGAATGGATGTCGGGGATGCCGGTGGCCCGCTCCCTGGGGGGACGTTCCTGGTTCTCCGCGGTATAGAGCAGAAGTGCCAGGCCCCACTGGCGCTCCTGGTTGACGCAGCTGATCCGCTGCGCCTGCGCCTTGGCCCGGGACAGGGCTGGGAGGAGCATGCCGGCGAGGATCGCAATGATGGCGATCACCACCAGCAGTTCGATCAGCGTGAAGCCCCGAACAGGGGGCGATCCGCCCGGTTTCCCCTCGTGGGGCCCGGACCCTGTCGCTCGGCCAGTCATTGGGCGACGACGCGCAGGAATCCGACGGGTCCGCTGGCCACGTCCACCGTCATCTCAATCGGGCCGGCCTCGGTCGCGGTGGTGGGTGAACCGGAGTCGGTCCAACCCGTCCCAGCCAGGGAATCCAGGGCCTGAAGCCGATAGGTGGCTCCCTTCTGTCCTTGGAAGCGGAGTTTCAGTTGGCCGCTGGAGAGGCTGATGGCGATGACGGGGGGCAGAACGGGCGCAGCGCCCTCCCGGATCCGTCCCGGGGAGCCGATGTCCTGACCGCCGCTGGCGAAGCCTTCCGCGGCCACGACCCCGTTCTGGCCCAGCACGCTCTTCTCCCCGAACACCGCAGTATCCGGGTTGTAGTTGAAGCTGATGCCCGGGGTGGCGGCTCCAAAGTCGACCGCGGCGATGGGGTCCGCACTGCTGGTGGTGGTGGCGTTCCAGAGGCGGATGGCGTCGCCCCCTGAGCTCAGACCCAAGCCGCTGCCGGAGTAGGAGATGATCTTGAGGCCGGACGGGAGGTTGACCTCGCCCCACCACTTTCGGAACTGCTCGGGCAGGAGCACCTCCACGAAGATGACGGACTCACCGGGCTGGAGGGTGACCTCGTTTGTGATCGTGTAGGCGGCGGTCAGGCTGGCGCTGTTGTCGTCGAAGCGCCATCCGAGCAGGGACACGGGGACCTGGGCAAAGCTGGTGAGCTCCCACCAGTCCTGCTTGGAGAACCCGAACACGGTCTGGAAATCGGCATCGAGCGCCGCGGAGGAGGCGACCTCGGTGATCCGGAGGTCGGGCTTCGCCAGCAGGGTCAGATCGACCGAGGCACTGGCCGTCCCGCTGGGGTTGGTGGCGTCGAGGCGGTAGGTGCCCACCGACGCCGTTGTGAGGTTGGTCAGGGTCAGGGTGGGCCCGGTGGCTCCGGTAATGGCGACGCCTCCGAAGAACCACTGGTAGGTTGGCGGCGGCACTCCCGTGGCGAGGGCGGTGAAGGTGACGGTGCCGCCGGGGAAATTCGTCGCGTTCGAGGGAAGGAGGGTGAAGGTCGGCGGTGTCGGCTGCTCGGTCAGGGCCAGCGCGGCGGACTCGCTGGTGAGGCGGGTGAGTCCGTTGTCGAGGACCGCCCGATACGGGCCGACGTTCTCGGCCCTCGCCTCCGCGATGCGGAGCGTGAAACCGAATCCAGCCGGCAGCGCCGTCTCCCGGAACTCCCAGCGGACACGAGGGCGGGGCATGCCGTGGGCCGCAACGGAGAAGGTGGCCTGGGAGAGGGGATTGACCGTCGTCCCCTGAGGCTGCTGGGTGATGGAGAGGGGCACGGTGCCCGTGGTGGTTCCCGGGGACCCGATATCCCCGTTCTCGGTGGCGGCGACGATCCCAGCCCCGCCTGCTACAGCCGGGGTTCCGAAGAGTCCGGTCACGGCGTCGTAGAGGAAGCTGACGCCCGGGGTGGCGACACCGAAGGAGGCCTCGGCCACGGTGTCGGCCTCGTCGGTTGCCTTGGGATCCCATAGGCGGATGGCATCCCCACTGCCGGAGAGGCCGATGTTGTTCGTCGAATAGCCGAAGATCCTCAAGTTGGCCGGGAGGGCGGTGTCCCACCAGGTCCTGAAATCATCCACAGTCGGCAGGCCGGTGGTGACGTTCTGCTCCAGGAAGACGATGGATTCGCCCGGTTCGATGGTGATGCCGTCGAGGGTCACCACGCCGTTGGTAAGGCCGCCGTTGGAGTCGTTGAACCGGTACCCGGTCAGATCGATCGGAGATCCACCGAAATTGGTGAGCTCCCACCAGTCGCCGTGCAGTGCGGGTACCCCATTCGTCGAGGCCGCCGGAAAGACCTCGGTGATTGCGAGTTGAGCGAGGCCGGTGACGGTGAAGAGCAGCGAGCCCAGCAACCACTTCCATGCGGTACGAACCATGTGGGTCATAACACCTCAAAACGATGGCGGCTCGGCGTCACTGCGGTGACAAGCCGATGACAATGCACAGGTGTGTGACCTGCTGTCCTAGTCCCCATCGTCTTCACCTGACGGGATGTGGTGGGAGGTGGTCGAGCACGGGGGGCATCAGGACGACGACGTTCCCGATCGGACGGGTCAGGACACCCCCGGCGCGCCATGGACTGGCAGACGCGGATCCCGACACGGGCCTCCAGAGGGAACGGCGCCCGAGTCTGCCAATCACGGACCCGTTCCACCCTGACGACCAGGCCCGCCTGGCGAACATTGCGCACCGCCGGGAGCCTCCAGAGGGATGCCGGTTCGTGACCTAGGGACTGTTCCAGAACGTGACGGTGTCGGCTGCTGGTGAGGCCCTTGAGAAGGGCGGGTCTCCCCAGGGTCGTCGCAGCACCGAGGAGGCCGCCTTGCTGAATGGTCCGTTCACGGAGGTCCAGGGAGCCAAGAGCCCCTACATGATCCCGGTCGGATCCGAGATCCGGTTCTACCGCGCCTCGAACTGAGGACGGTCTGAACTGAACACAGGGGCCGGGCAGTCAAGCCCGGCCCCTTTTCGTCTCCAGGGCGATTGATGCGTGGTGTCACTTGCCCAGACAGAACTGGCTGAAGATCGCGTCGAGCAGCGAATCGGTCGTCACGTGCCCGGTGATCTCCCCGAGGGCTCCGAGCGTCGCCCGGAGGTCGAGGGCCACCAGTTCGAGGGAATCCCCGCGGGACAAGGTGTCGTACGTCCGGGTGAGGGAATCCTCCGCCTGCTCCAGTGCGGTGGACTGGCGGGCATTGACCGTGAGGTTCCAGTGGTCCGCGGAGAGATCCTGTGTCCCCAGGCGTGCGTCCATGGCCGCCTTGAGGTCCTCCAGCCCCGCGCCGGTGGTTGCGCTGAGGGCGACCGACTCCCGCAGGGTGGACGCGTCCCAGACGGTCGGGAGGTCGGCCTTGTTCCGGATCCGGATCGTGGGTTTCTGGGACAGCGCCTCCCCCAGTTCCTCCAGGGCCGATCCCGGCGGCTGGGTGCCATCGAGGACATGCAGGATCAGATCCGCCTCGTCCGCGGCCCTGAGGCTCCGTCGGATCCCCTCGGCCTCGACCGGGTCCTGAGTCTCACGGAGTCCTGCCGTGTCGACGAAGACCAGGGGAAGGCCCCTCACGGTGGCGCATTCCTCGACGGTGTCACGGGTGGTTCCCGGGATGGCGGAGACGATGGCCCGGTCGCTGCCGAGCAGCAGGTTGAGCAGGGAGGACTTCCCGGCGTTGGGACGTCCCACGATGGCGACCCGGACCCCCTCCCGGAGGATCCGGCCCTCTGTGGCCGTCAGTCGCAGTCGACGGATCGAGGATCGGGCCGTGTCGAGCCGGAGGAGCATCCGGTCCCGGCTGTCGGGCGCGATGTCCTCCTCCGGGAAATCGATGTGGGCTTCGACGTGGGCGAGGAGGTTGAGCAGGTCATCTCGGATCCCCTGCAGCCGTTCCGACAGTCGCCCTCCCATCTGCTGGACGGCGGCCTGGGCCGCGAGCGTGGTTCGGGCATGGATGAGGTCGGCCACCGCCTCGGCCTGCGTGAGGTCGAGACGGCCGTTGAGGAAGGCCCGGAGGGTGAACTCGCCGGGTTCCGCCAGGCGGGCCCCGGCCGCCAGGAGGGCCTCCAGCACCTGGCGCGTCACGACCCGTCCACCGTGGCAGGAGATCTCCACCGTCTCCTCACGGGTGAAGGTCCTGGGCGCCCGCAGGAGGGTGACGAGGACCTCGTCGATGCGGACGCCGTCCCGCTCGATGTGGCCGTGGTGGACGGTATGCGAGGCCGCCTCGGAGAGGGACTGTCGTTGGGTTCCACTTTTCCGGAACACGGCCTCCGCGATGGGAATCGCCCGTGTCCCGGAGATGCGGATCACCGCGATCCCGCCGGTTCCCGAGGGGGTGGCGATGGCGGCGATCGTGTCGGTCGGTGACGAGGCCTGACGCACTGGATGGTGGGTCAGTGGCCGTGGCGGGTGCAGCCGCCGCGCTGGATGTCCCCCGAGCGGTCCTCCAGCAGCAGGCGGGCCTTCTCGTAGCTCCGACGTTGGAGGAAATGGCGGAGCTCCGGATCCGCGTCCGGCGGCAGCTGGACATTCAGATCGTCGAGCTCCCGGAGCCGGGGACGGAGATCCGGGCGTGGAGTGGCAGCCGCCTCGGTCTCGAGTAGGCGGAGGACCTCGAGAATGCGGGTCTCGATCGTCGTCATGCCCCAGCAATAGCCTGCCGCGTCCCCGAAACCAAGTCGGCCCCCTGCGCGGGCTTCGTCGGATCCGCGTCCCAAGTCCGGAGCGGCTCGTAGAAGGTGTTCCTCTGGACCGGGATCCTTCCCGCCTCCCGGATCGCCCTCACGAGGGCCTGTTCGGTCTGTTGCTGGGGCGACTGTGCCCCGGCCATGTGGAAGATGTGTTCCTCGACGATCGTCCCGTGCAGGTCGTCAGCACCGTAGCTCAATCCGACCTGGGCAAGCTTCATGCCCATGCCGATCCAATAGGCCGTTATGTGGTCGAAGTTGTCGAGGAACAGGCGCGCCACCGCGAGGGTCCGTAGCTGCTCCGCCCCGGTCGGCGGGTGCTTCACCGGGATCCCGTTGTTCTCGGGCTGGTAGGGCAGGGGGATGAACCCGGTGAACCCCCGGGTCTCGTCCTGGAGGCCCCGCAGGAGGGACAGGTGATGGACCCGATCGGCATGGGACTCGAGATGGCCGTAGAGCATCGTGCAGGTGCTCCGTCCGCCGAGCTCGTGCCAGGTCCGATGGACGTCGAGGTACTCCTCGGCCGACTCCTTGCCGCGTGCGATCTTCTGTCGGATCTCCTTCCGGAAGATCTCCGCGCCTCCGCCGGTCAGCGACTCGAGCCCGGCTTCCTTCAGCTCCAGCAACGTGTCCCGGACGCTCTTCTTGGCGAGCCAGGCCAGGTGGAGGATCTCGATCGCCGTGAAGCACTTGAGCTGCAGGCGAGGGTCCAGCGCCTTCAGCGCGCGGAGGAAGCCCGTGTAGTGGCTGAAGGGAAGGTTCGGATGCAGGCCGCCCACGATGTGGAGTTCCGTGATCCCCAGTGCGAGGGCCTGGCGCGCCTTCTCCACCATCTGGTCGATCGAGAGCTCGAAGCCGTCCGCATCCCGGCGCTTGCGGCTGAAGGCGCAGAACTGGCAGCTGAGGATGCAGTAGTTGGAGTAGTTGATGTAGCGGTTGACGATGTAGGAGGCCCTCAGCCCGTTCCGCCGCCGATTGGCCCGGTCGGCGAGGGCTCCCAGTGCGTTGAGATCCCGCGTCGCGAACAACCGCAACGCGTCGTCCTCGCTCAGGCGTTCTCCCCGGTCGACCTTGTCGACGTAGGGCGCGAGCTCGCTGTGATCCAGGGGTGACAGCACACGGGAACCGTAGCCTCGATCCTGCCGGAGCGCACGGGTGCAGTGGCGGGGTCCTGTGATCGCGCACCCGATGGCTCGCAACGAAGGGTCGCCTCTGCTCTGATCTCCGCAGTGGCGCGTCCCAAGATCATCGAACTCCCCGATTCCACCCGGATCCCGATCCTCTACGAGGACCGCTCGGTCCTCGTGATCGACAAACCCAGTGGCTGGATGGTGGCCCCGGAGGATTGGGTGAACACCCGTCGCAATCTCTCCCTCGCCATCCGGTCGAGCCTCGAGAATGGGGACTGGTGGGCGCAGTCGCGGAACCTCCGCTTCCTCCGCTTCATCCACCGTCTCGACGCGGAGACCAGCGGCATCCTGCTCGCGGTGCGGAGTCCGGGTGCCGTTGCCGCCTACTCGCGTCTGTTCGAGGGGCGCGACATGGCCAAGACCTACCTCGCGGTGGTGGACGGTCCGGTTCCTGGCGATCGGTGGACCCGACGGGACCCCATCGGGACCGACGTCCGGGAGACGGGGCGGTTCTGTGTCGATGCCCCGGATGGCAAGGAGGCGGAGACCCGGTTCGAGGTGGCGGCTCGAGGTGACCGGTTCACCCTGATCCGGGCGCATCCGGTGACGGGGCGGACACATCAGATCCGGCTCCATCTCAAGGCCAGCGGGTGCCCGGTCCTGGGCGACGATCTCTATGGGCGGCCGGACAACCGCGGGCTCGCCCTGCGTGCCATTGAGATCCGGTACCCCGACCCTTTCCAGCGGCGGCCCATCTCGATCCGGGCCGATTCCGAGGAGTTCTGTCGGCGGTACGGGTTCGCGCCTCCAGCCAGGCCGGCCGTGCCGGGGAAACCGAAGCCGATCCAGCCCCAGAAGGGCGGTGTCAGCGGCGGTGCGCCGGGTGGAACAAATCCTCCTGCTTGAGCCCGGTCAGCCTTTCAAGTCCCCGGACGAGCCGGAACAGGGCGAACATCATGAGGACCATGCTCGGGAGCATGATGACGGGGTAGGAGAGCCAGTTCAGGCGTCCCAGCTGGGCGACGTTTTCGGGGGATCCTGGCTCGGCGGTGACGATCCACCGGGCGAGCAGGTAGTTGAGCACCGCGCTGAGGCCGAAGGCACCGGCCAAGACCCAGGAGGCCCACCGGAGCAGGGCCTCGAACCCGGCGATGGCCTGGCGCTCCTCCAACACCCGGCCGATGCGGTCCGTGTCCAGGACCTGGTCGTTGTAGATCAGGGCCTTCACCAGTGGCTGACGCGTCCGGAGCGTGAGGGGGATGGCGATGCCGAGGAGGGCCGGGATCGCCGCCTCCTTCACGGCGAACCAGAAGTTCGAGACCTTGGTGAGGCCGAGCAGGCCGGTGATCAGGGTGCTGGCGAGCCCCAGGATCGAGAACATGTTCCAGGTCCGACGGCTCACGAGGTCGTAGATCCCGTAGCCGATGGGGATGGACAGGGCGA
>JBDLQQ010000282.1:0-19329 GCA_039800465.1 Verrucomicrobiota bacterium | reverse complement strand
AGGGGAAGGATTTCCGCTTCCGCCCCGAAACCCTCGAGATCGAGGCGATCGAGGGTCAGACCCAATACGGACGGGTGCGCGACGACTGGGGGCACTGGTACGGGAACGCCAACTACACCTGGCTCTGGACCTACCCGATCGCCTCCCGGTATGTGGCGCGGAATCCCTTCCTGCCGGTGCGGGATCTCCGCGTGATGCTGGCCCAGGGGCCGGAGGGCAACCGGGTGTTCCCGATCAGCCGCGCGCTGCCACGTCCCAACGTCGTGGGCGACGAGAACACGGTCACCAGCGGCTGCAGTCCCACACCGTATCGGGACGACCTCTTCGGACCGGAATTTGCGCGGACCGTGTTCATCAGCGAGCCGAGCGAGAATCTGATCCATCGGGAGGTCCTCGAGGGGGATGACCTGCGTCCGACCAGTCGTCGGGCCGCTGGCGAGGAGCGTCGGGAGTTCCTGGCCTCCACGGACAGTTGGTTCCGTCCGATCCAGACCAAGACCGGCCCGGACGGGGCCTTGTACGTGGCCGACATGTACCGATTGGTGTTGGAGCACCCGGAGTGGATCCCGGCGGACCAGCAGCGGAACCGGAACCTCCGTGCCGGTGAGGACCGGGGGCGCCTGTATCGGATCGCTCCCACAAATGCGGTGCTCCGTCGCATCCCCAACCTGGCCGCGCTCGACACCGTCGGGCTGGTCTCCGCGATGGACACCCCGAACGGATGGCAGCGGGACACTGTGTTTCGTCTGTTGCTGGAGCGGGGCGATCGACGTGCGGTGAGACCCTTGCGGTCGCTCTCGGGTCGGGCCTCCGATCCCCGCGTCCGTGTCCAGGCCCTCGCCGCCCTCGGGGTGCTCGGGGGACTCACGGTCGAGGATCTGGTCCACGGGCTCCGGGATCCGCATCCCGGTGTGGTCGCCCAGGCGATCCGGGCGTCGGAACCGTTCCTGGTGCCACCGAGGGGTTCCCGGAGAATCCTGGAGGCCCTGCTCACCCTGAAGGGGCGTCGCGACATCGCGCTGCCTCTGGCACTCGTGCTGGGTGCCTCGTCCGATCGACGTGTGGGTCCTGCCCTGGTGGACCTTGCGGCCCAGGATCCGGAGTCCTCGGTGCTGCGGACGGCGGTCCTGAGCAGCAGCCTGGGCCACGTCGATGGGATGCTGGCCGCCCTCGAGCGGATGCCTGCCCCCTCCGCGCCGCTTCTCGAGTCCCTTGTGGATCTGGCGGTCCGTCAAAAGAAGCTGGGCGCCATCCTCGCGGGCATGCGCATCGCGTCGCGGTTGGAGGGGACGCGGGGGGACCTCGTCCGGTTCCGATTGCTGGACCGTGCGCTGAAGGCCGAGAGGGGAGCCTTGACCTGGGCCCAGGATGGGTTGGCAGAGCCTTTCAGGGCGGTGGCCGTCCGGGCCGCGGAACGGGCGGTCGATCCCTCCGCATCCGAGGAGGTTCGGATCGCTGCCTTCGGGGTTCTTGGCCATCCCGGGATTGGTATTTCGATGGCCCCGGACCGATGGCGGGCGCTGTTCGATGCGAGGAACTCCCCTTCGATCCAGTCCGCCGCCCTCCAGGCACTCCTCAGCCACCCGGACCAGGGGGCGATCGTGTTCGCCGCCTGGCCGCTCCTCGGACCGGGCCTGAGGGGGCAGGCTCTAACGGCCTTCTGGGATCGGCCCGTGTGGTGCGAGGCGGTGCTCGCCGAGGTCGCCTCCGGGCGTTGGTCCTCCCGGGATCTGGGCGTGGGTGGACGTCAACGACTGCGGGATCACCCGGATGCCTCCGTGCGGGCACGCGCCCGGGATCTCCTGGATGAGGTGAAGACCGATCGGGGCGCGGTCGTGGAGGCCTATGGACGGGATGCCGGGAAGGCGGGGAATCTGGAACGGGGACGCGACCTGTTCGTGTCCCAGTGTGCCGCCTGCCATCGCGTCAAGGGGTTGGGAGTCGACGTCGGACCCGACCTGGGTGCGGTGGTCGACAAGACCCCGGAGGCGTTGCGGGTGGCGATCCTGGATCCGAACCGGGCGGTGGAGGAGCGATACCTCGCCTATGGGGTCCGGACGGCGGGCGGCGAGGAGTTCACAGGGATCGTCGTGGGCGAGTCGCCCAACAGTCTGACGCTGCGGGCGGCCACGGGGCTCGAGAGGGTGTTCCTCCGGAGCGAGGTGGCGTCACTGACCAGCACGGGACGATCCCTCATGCCGGAGGGATTCGAGCACGCCATCGATCCGGAGGGGATGTCGGACCTGATCGCGTTCCTGACGGCGCAGGGGTCCCGTCCCAAGGAGTTTGCCGGCAACCATCCGGAAGTGGTGATGCCTGACGACCAGGGCGTGCTCCATCTCACGGCGGCCCGGGCCGAGATCTTCGGCGATTCGCTCGTCTTCGAGGCCGGATACGGGAATCTCGGTTACTGGCAGAGCGATTCCGATCTGGCGGTGTGGACGGTCGAGATCCCGGGTCCCGCGGTGCGGTCCTACGACCTGTCCTGGGATTGGGCGCGTCCCGGTGGAATGGGTCCGGGAGTCCTGGTGGTGCAGGGAGAGCGGGACGCCATGGAGGTGTCGCTGCCGGCGACTGGGTCCTGGGATGTCTATCGGCAGCGCCTGGCGGGAACGGTGAGACTGGAGCCGGGCCGTCACCGGTTGCGCGTCCGGGCCAGGCCTCCGGTCACCTCGACCGTGCTGGATCTTCGGGAACTGCGCCTGGTGCCGCAGGGTGGTGTCCGGTGACCGGTTTGATTTTTCCTGAAGCGGCCTGCGCAGGTCAGCGTCCAGAAGGGTTCGTGAGCGTATCGAACCCCATCCGTGGATCCGGACCCATGCCCCGGGAAACTTATCCGGCTGGGGACTTTTCTCCGGGATCGGCTCTCCCGTAGCGTCTCTCCATGTCCCGCGAGTTGTCCCATCCCGTGTCCCGTGCCCCCGGCCGACGCCGTCCTGCAGGGGAGGCGTGGGGACGGCGGATCTGGATCGGATTGGGACTGGTCCTGGGTGGGGGCTCGTCCGTCGCCCAGCACCTGCCGGTGGCCCGTCTGAACACGGTCTTCCCACCCGGCGGGCAGGCGGGTTCCGACGTCCTGGTCACCGTGGCGGGTTCCGACCTCGAGGACCTGGCCGGATTGAGGTTCTCGGATCCCCGCATCCGGGCCGAGGTGACGACGACCAACGCGCAGGTGTTCCGTGTGACCCTTCCCGCGGGGATGGCTCCGGGTGTGGTCGATGTCCGCACCTTCGGCCGGTTTGGCGTCAGCAATCCGCGGGGGTTCTCCGTGGGACTGGGGCCCGAGGTGAGCGCTTCCGGCACCAACACGACTGCAGCCTCCGCCCAGACACTGCCCGTCGACGCGGTCGTGAATGGCCGCGTCGCGGCCAACCAGGTGGCCTGGTATCGCGTCGAGACACTCCCGGGGCGGACGTACACGGCCCGGACCGAGACCCGGGAGATTGATTCCCGCCTCGAGCCGGTCCTGGAGCTGGCCGATCCGACGGGGCGACCGCTGGGCCAGTCGCGCCGGGGTGTGATCGGGTTCGTCGCACCCACCAGCGGACCCGTGCTGGTGGCGGTGCATGATGTGACGTATCGCGGCGGCGATGACTTCCCCTATCGGCTCGAGGTCACCGGGGCTCCCCAGGTCGAGCGGGTGGTGCCGCTGACGCTCCAGTCGGGCATCACGAACCGGGTCACCGTCTGGGGTTGGAACCTTCCCGGCGGTTCGCGGATCGCCACGACGCCGTCCTCCGTCCCGGCGCTCGAGCGCGTCGAGGTGGATGTCATCGCCCCTGAGGCGGATCGTGAGACGGTGGTGGAGGGGTTCCGACGTCCGGTCGGGGCCTCATTGGCCCGGAGCACCTTCCTCTGGCGTTGGGCGGTCTCGAACACGGTCTCCAACCCGGTCCTGTTCCAGCTCACACCCCATCCGGTGGTGACGGGGCCACAGCCCGGTCTGATGGAGGTCACCTTGCCCGTGGAGTTTTCCGGGGTCTTTCCCGGGCGGGGGGAGACGAATGGGGTTCGTTTCGACGCCAAGAAGGAGGAGGCCTGGTGGATCGAGGTCGTCTCGGAACGCCTCGGTGCGGTGACGGATCCGCGCGTGGTCGTCGAGCGCGAACGGGCGCCGGGCGAGTCGGGGGAGGGCGCCACGGTCGATGTGCTCGAGCTCGCGGACACCGATGCGAATCTGGGAGGGGTCGACTTCAACACCTCGTCCCGGGATGCGGTAGCGCGGTTCGTGGCTCCGGCCGACGGCCGGTATCGGGTCCGGGTCCAGAACCTCTTCCAGCCGGCCGCGGGATCCCTCCAGCCCTCCTATGCGCTCAGCATCCGCAGGGAGGCGTTGTCGGCCCCGGCAGTGGTGATGGTGCCGCAGCTGCCCCGGGCGAACGACAATGACCGGTCCGCCCATCCGCTGCCGCACTTCCTGCGTCGGGGCGAGACCCAGCTCGCACGGGTCGTGGCGTTCCGGCAGGATGGCTTCGCAGGGGATCTCGAGGTGGAGTTCAAGTCGCTGCCGCCGGGCGTGACCTCGATGCCGACCCGGATCCCGTCGGGGCAGAACGTCGGGTTCGCGATCCTCACCGCCTCCGACGAGGCCGCGGTGGCTCCCGAGGGCGGTCCGGCGGTCCTCGAGGTCCGGGGACCCGGCGGCGCCTCGCAGCCGGTCGCGTGGGCCACGGTGTCGCGGTCGATCCCCGAGTGGAACGACCAGTGGGTCCCGGTCCGCCCCACCCGCGAGGCCGTGGTGTCGGTCAGCCGGTTCGAGTCGGCCCCCATCTCCCTCCACGCCTCCACGAACCGCATCGCAGTGGGGACCGATGGCAAGTTCAAGGTCCCGCTCGAGGTGGTCCGACGCTTCGAGTTCCCCGCGGCGCTCGTGCTCAAGCCGGCGGGTCGGCCGGAATGGGACAAGGCCAAGACGGCGACGGTCCCGGAGAAGGCGACGAATGCGGTGCTCGAGTTCGAGACGGCCGACCTCAAGCTGCCCGCTGGCGACCACACGGTGTGGCTGCAGGGCACGGTGGCGGGGAAGTACCGCAACAATCCCGAGGCCCTCGCCGCGGTGGAGTTGGACCTCAAGTCGAACGAGGAGGCGCTGAAGAAGGCGTCCTCCCCCGCCGAGAAGGAACCCCTCGAGAAGCGGAGGAAGGAACTCGAGGAGCGTCGCAAGGCCGCCGAGGAACGGGCCAAGCCGCGCGACGTCACCGTGGTGGTGGTCTCCCAGCCGTTCCAGCTCCAGGTGCCCCTCCAGCCCCAGAAGACGCCATGAACCGACCCATTCCCCAGACTCCTCCGTCGGATGCCCCGACCGGATCCCACTGTCGCAACGGCGGTCTGATCCTCGGCGCGGTCGTTGGGCTGCTGGTCGCATCCCTCACGCTCCAAGCTGCGGACCCGATCCCGGTCAAGCGCCTGGACCGGACCACACCCGTCGATTTCCGACGCGAGATCCTGCCGCTGATGCAGGCCAACTGTCTGCCGTGTCACAACCGAACGACCACGAAGGCCGACCTCCTGCTGGAGACGCCGGCGGACATGATCCGTGGGGGTGAGAGCGGTGCGGCTCTGGTCCCTGGAAAGCCTGCGGAATCCCTCCTCTTCAAGCTGTCCACCCACGAGGCCAAGCCCCGCATGCCGCCCAAGGACAACAAGGTCAACGCGGTCGACTTCACCCCGGAGCAGCTGGGGCTGCTGTCGCTGTGGATCGAGCAGGGGGCTGCCGCCGGGGAGGCGGGTGCCGAGGAGGTCCGTTGGCTGGAGTCGGCCCCGGATCTGAAGGCGGTCTATGCCGTGGCGCTGTCGCCGGATGGACAGTACCTCGCCGCGGGGCGTGGGAACCGGCTGTTCCTGTACCATCGTCCCACCCGTCAGCAGGTGGGCGAGCTGGTGTCGCCAGATGTCCCGGGGCCTCGGCCCGTCGCCCAGAAGGACCAGGTCGGTGCGCTGGCGTTCCGTCCGGATGGACTCCAGCTGGCGTCGGGGGGATTCGAGGAGATCCGGCTCTGGCGCCCGGCGGCCTCGGCGTTCCGTGGGACCACGGAGCCGATCACGTCCCGACCCGAAGCCGAGCCCAGACGCAGTGCTTCGGGGAATCGGTCGCTGCGCCGCGCCGCGGCGGGTGGCGTCGAGTTGTTGGACGCGGACGGAAAGGTCGTGGCGGCCCTCGATGGCGATGTCCGCCTCCAGCGTGGGGTGCAGGAGGCCACCCGGGGCGTCGCCGCCCTCCGGAGCGCCCTCGCCTCGGTGCAGAAGCGGGTCGAGGCGGCCGACAAGGAGCAGAAGGGCCAGCAGGAACGCCTGGGCCGCGCCCGGGAGGGGCAGGTGAAGGCCACGGACACCCTCGCGGAGAAACAGCGGGCCCGGGACAAGGTCCAGGTCGACCTGGATGCCGCGGCCCTCGCGCTGGCGCTGGCGCCCACGAACGCCCCCGAGGCGGAGCGCAAGCCGCTGGTCGAGAAGATGGACGCCGCCCGCAAGGCCCTCGACGCGGCCCGCACTGAGATCGAGAACGCGTCCCGGAAGCTCGCGGTGGCCCAGGAGGAGCTGCGGTTGTCCGGGAACTCGGTCGACCTCAGCCGGAACGACCTCCTCCACTGGGAACGGGAACGTTCCTCCCTGAGCAACCGCCTCGCGGGCGCGGAGTCCGTCCGGTCCAATCACCTCGCCCAGGCCGCCGCCGCGCGGAAGCCCCTCCGGTTCGATCTGTCGTCCGACGGCCGCTGGGTGGTCACCCAGACCGCGCCCGATCGGCTTTCCATCTGGTCGGGCGTCACCGGGGAACCGGTCGAGACCTGGGACGCGCCCTCGGCCATCGAGGCCCTCCAGATCGTGTCGGACGCCCAGGTGCGGATCCGCTGTGGCCCGGGTTCCTTCCAGCGGGATCTCCTCCCGCGTTGGGAGCTCCAGACCGTTGTGGCGGATGGCAGAGGGCAGGGACCGTTGAAGGATCGTGTCGGGGCATTGGCGTATTCACCGGATGGACGCTGGCTGGCCAGTGGCTGTGGCGAGCCCTCCCGCAGCGGTCATGTGCATCTCTGGAACCCGGCCGACGGCTCGTTCCAGTCGGGGATGACCAACCTCCACAGCGACGCCGTGTTCTCGCTCTCGTTCTCACCGGATTCGCGGTGGCTCGCGTCGGCCGGCGCCGACCGTTTTGCGCGCGTGGTGGACCCGCTCTCCGGGCAGCAGGTCCGGGCCCTCGAGGGGCATACCGGACATGTGCTGTCGGTGGCGTGGAAGGACGACTCGAGCACGGTCGCGTCGGGCTCGGCGGACCTCACGGTGAAGTTCTGGGACGCGGTCAACGGCGAGAAGCGCAAGCAGGCGGGCGGGGTGGATCGCGAGGTGACGGCGTTGGCGTTCCTGGGTGGCGACCATTGGGTGGCGACGGGGAGTCCGAAGGAGCTCCGGGTGGTCAACGAGAACGGCGAGAAGGTCCGCGCGCTGAACGGTCTTGGCGAGGTGGCCTACGCCGTGGCGGTCTCGGCCGACGGTCACTGGGTGGCGGCGGGCGGGGAGGACGGCGTGGTGCGGGTCTGGGATCGTGACGTCGAGGCCCCGCGGGTCGCGTTCGAGGCGGCGAGGGAATGAGGGTCCGATGTCACCCCGCGTGAGGCTTCCATGACTCCCCATCCTTCAAGGCCCACCCTTCGGACCGGTCCTGCCCCCGCCTCGCTCCGGAGCGTTGTCGCTTGTTTCACTGTTCGATTCCACGGGAGACTCGACGCCCAGTGAGCGGACGTCTCCAGGGACGATCAATCGTGGTGGTGGGAGGCACAGACGGTCTGGGCCGTTCCGCCGTTCTCGCCCTTGTCCAGGAAGGCGCCCGGGTGGTGGTCGTGGGACGGGATCCGGCGAAGACCGCGAGGCTGGAGGCCGAACTGGGCTCGTCGGTCCGCACGATGGTCGGGGACGCGACGCATCCGGAGACGGCTGCGGCGGGGGTGGGGTTGGCCGTGTCGGCCTTTGGGCAGCTCGACGGGCTGTACCATGTCGCCGGGGGCAGTGGTCGACGTCACGGCGACGGTCCGCTGCATGTCCTGACCGATGAGGGCTGGGACTTCACGCTGAGGCTGAACCTGACCTCGGTCGTCTACTCCAACCGTGCCGCCACCCGACAGTTCCTCGCCCAGGGAACCCCCGGAAGCATCGTCAACTGTGGATCCGTCCTCGGGTTCTCGCCGTCCACGCCCCACTTCTCCACCCACGCCTACGCCGCGGCCAAGGCGGGTCTGATCGGTCTGACCCGTTCGGCTGCCGCCGAGTATGCCCCCCGGAACATCCGGTTCAACGTGGTGGCACCAGGCCTGGTGGCGACTCCGATGTCGCATCGGGCGCAGTCGGACGAGGCCATCCAGCGATTCCTCCGGACCAAGCAGCCTCTCGATGGGGGGCGCATGGGGGTTCCGGGTGACGTCGATGGCACCGTCCTGTGGCTGCTGTCGCCGGAGAGTGCCTTCGTCACCGGTCAGGTGATCGCGGTCGACGGGGGATGGTCTGTTTCCGAGGGTCAGAGTTCATGAGTCACGAGACGATGAAGCGGGAATCGTATGCATTGGGTTTGGATCTGGGCGGTACGTCCGTGAAGGCGGTCGCCCTCGATGGGGACGCGCTGGTGGCCCAGGACCATGAGCCGTTCGACCTGGTCGAGCCGATGGCGTTCGCCCGGGCGATGGATCGGGTCGTCGAGCGGTTCACCGGACGCCTTGGCCGGCCGGGCTCGATCGGCGTATCGGCCCCGGGGATCCCGGCGCTCGACGATCGGAGCATCGCCCACATGCCGGGCCGGTTCGAGGGGCTCGAGGGCCTGGTGTGGGGGGATCGGCTGGGTCGAGCCGAGGGCATTCCGGTGGTGAACGACGCCAACGCCGCGCTGCTGGGAGAAGTGGGATTCGGGGCGGGACGGGGTGCCCGGCATGCGGTCCTGCTCACGCTGGGGACTGGAGTGGGCGGGGCGGTGCTGTCGGACGGCCGACTCCTCCGGGGGTACACGGGCAAGGCCGGGCATCTCGGCCACGTGTCGCTCGATCCCGCCGGGGCTCCCGACATCTGCAGCACCCCGGGCAGCCTCGAGGACGCGATGGGCAACCACAACATCGTGGCCCGCACCGGGGGCCGGTTCGCCACCACCCACGACCTGGTCCGGGCCGTGGAGTCCGGGGACGGCCCGGCCCGGGAGATCTGGCTCCGGTCCCTCCGATCCCTCGCTGCCGCGATCGCCTCGTTTGGGAACATCCTCGATCCCGAGGTGGTCATCGTCGGGGGTGGCGTTGCCCGGGCGGGAGAGACGCTGTTCGCACCCCTCCGGACCCTGTTGGCCGACATGGAATGGCGTCCGGGCGGGAAGGGGATGCGCCTCGTCCCGGCCGAGCTCGGGGAGCTCGCAGGCGCCCATGGCGCCGCCCTCTGGGGGCGGCGGGGACCCGGCGCGCAGGGCAGTCCGACCGGATCCCTGTGACCTCATGACCGAAATAGCTCTTGGCCTGATGTCCGCGTGCGGGCGAGTTTGACGGCCAAGGCGAGACCATGGGACGGCATCTCAAGTGGACCCACGTATATCGGCTCTACGAGTGGGTGGAGCCGCTGATCAACCAGACCGTCGTCCGGGAAGCACTGCCCACGGGCGACCGCATCGTGGTGCTGGCGCCGCACATCGACGACGAGACGATCGGCTGTGGGGGGGTGATCGCGAAGCATGTGAAGTCCGGGAAGCGGGTCGCCATCCTCACCTTCGCCGATTGCACGCCGGAACGGATCACGGAGGGCCGGGCCGCCGGCGCCCTGCTCGGCGTGCAGCGTCAGGACTTCCTCCCGTTCCGGTCGAAGACCCTGTCCGGCAATCCGGAGGCGCTCTCCGCCCTCGCCACCTTCCTGCGCGAGGAGACGCCCGACCTGGTCTACGTGCCGAGTCTCCTGGATCGTCACACCGACCACGTGGTCCTCAACCAGATGCTGGCCCGGACCATGCGCGAGATGGGGCTGCAGCCCATGGTCTACGGCTATGAGGTGTGGAGCACGCTGACCCCGAACGTGGCGGTCGACATCACGGCCGAGCAGCCGGTGAAGGCACGGGCCCTGGAATGCTTCACGAGCCAGAATGCCTCCAACAACTGGGTGGAGGCCGCACTGGGACTGAACCGGTACCGGGGCATCACGACCAGTGCGGGGCTCTATGCCGAGGCGTTCCATCGTCTGACGGCTGCGCGGCATCGCGAGCTGGTGCGACGTCTGTGGAAGGTCTGAACCGCATGCATGTCGTCCAGTTGCTGGCGGGAACGGGGCAGGGTGGGGCCGATCGGGTGGCCATCGCGCTGGGCCGTGGGCTCCAGGCGGCGGGCCATCGGGTGACCTTCGGCGTGGCTCCATATTTCCTCCAGAACCGGCCCGGCGTGGCGGGGGAACACGCGTGCTGGGAGATCCCCCGGTTCCGGGGACTGCCCTGGCGATCGTTGCGGGAGTTCAACCGGAAGGCCGCGGGCGCGGACCTGGTGGTCACCCACGATTCGGGTGCCCGACACTTCGCGATCCAAGCCAAGCTCACCGGCCTGCGCCCTCCGGTGTGGTTCTACCGGCACTGCATCAGTGGCACGACCCGCCTCGGGGGCGTCCAGCTCCATCGTCTGGTCACCCGGCATCACATTGCGGTCAGCGACATCATCGCGCGGAGCCTGGTCGACAGCGGCTACCCGCGTCGGCAGGTGACCCGCATCCATGGGGCGATCGACCTCACCCCGTTCCTCGAGCCCCGTCGGGACCGGGTCGAGGCCCTGCGGGCCTCCCTGCTCGCTGGGGTGCCCGCCGGGACTGTCGTGGTGGGCATGGTGGGACGACTGCACCTGGGCAAGGAGTGGCGGCCGGATGTCCCGGACTTCAAGGGCTACGATGTCCTTTTCCGGGCCCTGTCCGGGGTGCGGTTCCCCTGGCGGTTGCTCGCGCTGGGGCCGGGCACGGAACCCGAGTTCGAAGCGGTCCGACAGATCGCGCGACACCAGGGCGCCGATCCCTCGAGGATCCTCTTTGCCGGCTTCGTGGAGGAGCCCTCCGCCCATGTCGCCCTCATGGACCTCAATGTCCTGCCATCACGGAACGAGGGATTGGGGCTGACAGTGATCGAGAGCATGGCAGCGGGCGTGCCGACACTGGGCAGCCGGAGCGGAGGCATCCAGGAGATCATCGAGGACGGCACGAGCGGTCTGCTGTTCGGCGAGGGCAACGCGGAGGCGCTCCGCGAGGCGCTGGAACGGGTGGTGGCGTCGCCCGATCTCCGAAGGACCCTCTCCCAGCGGGGTCAGGTCCGAGCCCGGACGGTGTTCGACGCCCCGGTGATGGTGTCGGCCTTCGAGGCGTTGATGAGGCGGGAGCTGGGGGGGAGAAGCTGGGAGCTGAGAGGTGAGGGTTAATGCACGCCTCGCGCGGTCTCAATCGATGGTGAGCCTCTGGAGGTGTCCCTGCAGCTCGAGGGCGAGCCGGTCGCGTTCCGCCTCGTCGAGGTCGGGCGGGATCTGCATCACGGGGCCGACCTGGATCCGGCAGTGTCCGAAGGGCAGCGGGATCAGGAAGCCGTCCCAGCTCTTGAGCTGGAGGCATCGGGTGAGCCTGTAGGAGATCGGGAGGATGGGGACCCCGGTGTGCTGGGCGAGGGCGATGATGCCGGGCTTGACCTCGTAGCGGGGTCCCCGGGGTCCGTCGGGGGTGACGGCGAGGTCGTAGCCGCGTCGGGCGAGGGCCACCAGTTCCACCAGCGCCTGGGCGCCGCGTCGGCTGGAGGAGCCCCGGACGGCGACCGCACCAAAGTGCTCCAGCACACGTGCGGCGATCGCACCGTCACGGCTGGCGCTCGCCACCGAGGCGAGGCGTCGACGCCCCTTCGAGGGGTCCCCGAGGATCTGTCGGTACAGCTCCGGGGCGAGCAGCTGGCGGTTGTGCCAGACGGCGAAGATGACGGGGTGCCTCGACTGCGGCTGGATCAGTCCGGTGGGATCCTCGAGCTGCCAACGGATCGTGGCGCTGGCGAGCCGGGCAACCGCCCACGCGGCCCGTGCGGCCAGGCGTCCTCCGAACGTCGGGGGATGGGGACGGGCCGGAGCGATGGGGGTCGGCATGGATTCGGAGGAAAGGGTCGGCGTCAGGCGCCCCGCTTGAGGCAGGCCCGGACGAGTTGTTCCACGGGGGCGGAGTCTCCGAGGAGGCTGATCGCACCGCGGACCGAGTTCGTGGCGTCCGCAGGCTTGAATCCGAGGGCGACGAGCGCCGCGACGGCGTCCTGGAGCGTGGAGCCCTCCGCCGATGCGGTCGGCCCACCTCCTGACGGAACCCCCGGGGCACCCGGCGTGAGGCCGCCCAGCTTGTCCTTCAGCTCGACCACGATCCGTTCCGCCGTCTTCCGGCCGACGCCGGAGATGCTGGAGAGGGCCTTGATGTCGCCCGACGTCACGGCCGACTGGAATGCCGGGACGCTGAGTCCGCTCAGGACGTTGAGGGCGAGTTTGGGTCCGATCCCGGAGACGGTCTGCACCAGCAGCCGGAAGAGATCGCGTTCCGGGGCGGTCATGAACCCGAAGAGCGTGTGCGCATCCTCCCGGACGGCCAGGTGCGTGAGGATCCGGACCTCCTGTCCCACGGGGGGCAGCCGGTCGAACGACGAAAGCGGGATCAGCACCTCGTAGCCCACCCCGTGGACGTCGATCGTGATCACCGACGGAAGGGCCTCGGTGAGGCGGCCATGGAGGAATGCGATCATCGGACGGACAAGTGAACCAAGGGCCCCATGCCCCTGAAAAGCTTCCCGTGCATCCAGGACCCGATCCGAGCGTGTCGTGCCATCTCCTCGGGGTTAGACCCTGCCCGGGAGGGGTTCCGCCGGGCGCCAGTCGAGGAGCCGAAGCCGGACCCGGGCTCGGTTCTGGTAGGTGTCGAGCTGCGGCACCGCGGCGACGTCGAACGTGCCGCTGGGCAGCGGTTGGCCGGACTCGACACCCCCCCACCAGAGGACGTCGGCCGTGGCGACGCCATCGGTGACCCGGAGCCGCCAGTGCTGCTGGTCCTTGCCGATCCGCTGGGGCGTCCCGACGAGGCGCACCGCGGGCACCACGAACTGCAGGGAGGGATTGCCCTGGCCGAACGGCTCGAGCCGGTTGAGATCGGTCATCCGCTCCGGGGTGAGATCCCGCAGGGGGACGACGGCCTCGAGGCGCAGCTCGGGACGCAGCAGTTCAGGGGACAGCCGGTCGCGGGCGATCTGGTTGAGCCGGTCCCGGAATCCGGCGAGGCGTTCCGCCTGGATCGTGACACCGGCGGCCATCGCATGGCCGCCGTGCTTCTCGAGGAGATCGGTGCAGTCGCGGAGGGCCTCGGCGAGGTCGAATCCCGGCACGCTCCGCCCGGAGCCGCGCCAGAACTGCTGGTCCGCCCCGAGGATGATGGTCGGCCGGTGGAACTCCCGCATGACCCGGGCGGCCACGATGCCCACCACCCCGATGTGCCAGTCGCCCGAGCCCTCGACGATGACGAAGTCGCGGTCTGGATCGAACCGGGAGCGGACGAGCGCCACGGCGTCGTCCGCCATGCGTCTCTCGATCGCCTGGCGGTCGCGATTGGTCGCGTCCAGGGCGCGCGCCAGGGGCTGGGCTGCATCCACGTCCCCAGCGAGCAGCAGGTCGAGCGCGGACTCGGCGGTCTCCAGGCGTCCGGCCGCGTTGAGACGGGGACCCAGCTGGAATCCGACCTCGTAGACCCCGACCGGCGATTTGGTCTGGGCCACCTCCTTGAGAGCAATCAGCCCGGGTCGGGTCGTGGCCTCGAGCCGTTTCAGTCCCGCGGTCACCAGGATCCGGTTCTCACCCCGGATCGGGACGAGGTCAGCGATGGTGGCGAGGGCGACGAGGTCCAGTTCCGCCTTCAGATCGAGGTCGAAGAACCCCTGTTCCCCGAGATCACGTCCGTGTCGCAGCACCGCGTGGAGCAGCTTGAAGGCGAGCGCGGCCGAGCACAGGGATCTTGGGCAGGTGGGGTTGTCCGGACCCCGCTGGGGATTCACGATGGCATGGGCCGGTGGTGGCGGGTTGGAAACCTGATGGTGGTCGACCACGATGACGTCGATGCCCCGTTCGGCCAGAAGCCGGATCTGTTCCGTCGACGTCGACCCGCAGTCGACCGCCACCCACAGGGGCACCTGGAAGCGTTCGAGGCAGTTCTCGACCCCGGAGGTGCTGAGCCCGTAGCCCTCCTCCATGCGGTGCGGCAGGTAGTGGTGGACGGTCCAGCCCAGGCGCCCGAGTCCCGTCTTGAGGAGGGTGGTGGCCGTGACGCCATCGACATCGTAGTCCCCGAAGACGAGCACGGGCTCGCCGCGGGTCCTCGCCTGCATCAGGCGGGCGACTGCCCGGTCCATGTCGGGGAGATCAAAGGGGTCGGACAGCAGCCGGAGGCGCGGCTCGAGGAACAGCCGGGCCGCCTCCGGGTCGGTGAGGTCCCGTTGGACGAGGCACCGGGCCAGGAGGGGATCGATCCCGAGGTTTTCACCCAGGCGTCGACAGGCCTCCGGGTCCGGCTCGGAGATCGTCCAGCGGCACCTCATGCGATGAGTTCCCCGAGTCGACGCATCAGGGGTTCGGAGTACTGGCGCCAGAGGTGGAGGAGGAGGGCGGACTGGATGTAGATGAGGAACCCGATGTAGGCCGAGGCCGCGAGGGTCGCGAGGTAGCCCATCCAGAGCACCAACCCGTCCTCCTCCATCATGCCGGCCGCGACGAGGATGAGGCCGATCGACGGGGTGAGGTTGGAGAGCGGGATGATGGGGGGGATGGGCGCGGCGAGGACGAGTCCGCCGTAGAGGAGGACGAGTGCGTTGACGCGTCGGGAGGTGTTCCCGGTGACCCAGCCCCGGGCGCGGGGGCGGGTGGCCTTCTCGATCCAGTGGACCACCCGGATGCTGCCGCGGACGACCCGGGCGAGGATCCTGCCGTCGATGCGCCGTTCCCCGAGGCGTCGGGGCAGCCGGGCGGGTCGGCCCTGGAGGATCCGCCACGCGAGGATCGCGATGACCACACCGAAGACGTTGCTGAACCCCGGCAGGGAGAACGGGGCCATGAACGGGAGGCACAGCAGGATGATGAGCGCGTACGGCCCACGGTCCGCGGTCTGTGCGAGCAGCTGGTTGAGGTCGAGCGGTCGATCCCCGGGGTTGGAGATGATCCGGGACAGCTGTTCGGAGAGGGGCACGGGGCCCGGTGCGATGCCGCCGTCCTGTCCCGGCGTGGACGGTGTGGACTCCCCGGCCGGATTCATGGCGTGGACCCGTCGTCGTCCGACACCGTGCGGTTCCCCAGGAGCACCGACGCCAGCATGGAGGTCAGGATGGTGCCAACCACGAATCCCAGCGACACGTTGGTGAGGTAGTCGCCGAGCCACAGCTTCAGCCAATGTTCCCCAAGCATCTTGGCGCCGATGAACATCAGGACCAGCGCCAGGCCGTACTTGAGCAGCCGGAAGTAGCCCATGAGGCTGGCCAGGACGAAGTACAGCGAGCGCAGGCCCAGGATGGCGAAGACGTTCGAGGTGAAGACGATGAACGGGTCCTTGGTCACCCCGAAGATCGCCGGGATGGAGTCGAGGGCGAACACGACGTCCGTGGTCTCGACCATGACGAGGACGAGGGCCAGGGGGGTGAGCAGGCGACGTCCGGCCTGGACCGTGACGAACCGTTCACCGTCGAAATCCTTCGCGAGGGGGAAGAGCCGGCGGGCGATGCGGACCGGGATGGAGTTCTCGGGTTCGACCGAGTCCCCATCCTCCCCGGCCGCGAGCATCTTGATCCCGGTGTAGAGGAGGAAGGCGCCCATCAGGTAGAGGGTCCAGTGGAACCTCTGGATGAGTGCGGCCCCGGCGAGGATCATCACGCCGCGCATGATGAGGGCACCGAGGATGCCCCAGAACAGGACCCGTCGCTGCCACGGGGCCGGCACCGCGAAGTAGCGGAAGATCATCGCGATGACGAACACGTTGTCCATCGACAGCGACAGCTCCACCACGTAGCCGGTGAGGAAGGTGGTGGACTGCTCGGCGGTCCAGCCGGTGATCAGGCGGGGGGCTCCCACGAGGGCGAACGCGACGGCACAGGCGGCCCAGACCGCCGTCCAGACCAGGGCCTCGCGGAATCGCACCTCACGGCTCTCGCGGTTCAGGACGCCAAGGTCCAGGGCGAGGGCCAGGAGGACGAACGCCACGAAGCCGAGCCAGTGCCAGGGGGTGATGGCGGCGAGCACAGGGGGGACCGTACCGGAGAACGGACGTGATGCCAGTGTGGGAAAAGGAAAAGGCCGGCAGGAACCGGCCTTCATGGTGCTGGGTCCCGGAGAACCGGGGGCTTCAGCGGGTCTGGGTCAGCTTGACCGCGATCTGCTTGTCGAGCTCCGCCGCGAGCAGGATGTCGGTTCCACCCGCGCGGGTGCGGACCTGCACGAAGGTGCGCGCCACGCCGGTCTCGATCTCATCCACCCGGAACCAGACCGACTTGTTGTCGACCTTCGCGGTGAGGGTGTTGTCGATGAGGTTCTCGCCGGTGATGGTGCCGTTGTAGGCCAGTACATCCTTCGCCGCCTTGAAGACCTGGGCCGCCGACCGCTGGTAGCGGCTCTCGACCTTGTCCTGCGCGAAGGGCACGCCGAAGCGCTTGGATCCGGTCTCGGTGGAATAGCAGCCTGCGGCCGACAGCGCGGCGCCGGCGAGGAGGGCGGACAGAAGGATTCTCATGACGCCCGCGATGCAAACACAGAGGACCGGACCGTCAAGCCTTGCCTGTGGCGCACATCACGGCGCGGGCTCGGGGACCACCCGGAGGAACCGTGGACAGGTCGGGGAGGAGGTCGGGGTCGTCTGCCGGACCACGAACGCATCCGGCCCCTCGTCCACCACCTCGCAGTCCATCGAGGCCGGACGCCACGTCGTGCAGTCCTCGGACACCTCGATGCGCCAGAGGACGGGACGGTCGCGCCGCCGAGGCACCCGCACCTCGAGGAACTCCTGTCCCGACCGGGTCCGGAGCGACGGCTGCAGCCATCGGGTCGGTGCGGCGGCCTGCGCCCCCGCCGGATCGCGGCCGAGGACGAAGTCGACGATGTTGGCCTGGCCGTCCTGGTCGATGTCCTCCGCCGGCGCCGTCCGATGGCCGTGGCCCAGCTCCTCCGAGCGCCACTGCGCCCAGGTGGTGACCGGCGGGAGGCTGCCGGTGACCGGGGCGGTCGCCAGACGGAGTTGTCCGCCGGTGAGGCGGATCGAGCCGAGCACCACCTGGGTGGCGTCCTTGGCGAACCACTGCAGGGGGACGGGGTTGGCCGGGTTGGCCTTGGGCCAGACCCAGCGGTCGGACCGGAACAGGGTCCACTCGCCGGAGGATTCCGATCCGCCGAATCCCCAGACGTAGACCGGGTCGCCCGGCTGGAGCGGCGACGCCGTCGCGGGGACGGTGACGACGGAGGTGAACCACCGGGTCCTCGGGTTGAATCGCGTCCGTTGGATGGGGATCCAGTGTGCCGCCCATTCCTGGGTATTCTGGGCCGACGGGAGGAACCCCTTGGCGAAGCTGCCGAGCTCGAACTGGAAGCCGGAGTTGAGGGGCTGCCCCAGGCTGTTGACGTGTTCCTGTCCCGGCAGGGACCCCCAGGAGATCCGCTCCGCAGAGGCGGGGAGGAGGAGCAGGAGCATCAGTCCGGCGGTCCTCGTCCACAGGGGACGGAGCAGGGTCGAGATCCAGGCGGTGGAGGAGGATCCCCGCCCGGTGGTCGTCTGTGGGCTGCGGCTGGTTACCCGATCGTGGCTGTTTTTCATCAGAAGGATTCGGATCACGGCATTCCGACACCGAGGTTGGCTCCGATCCGTTTGGACAGGTCGCCAGTCCCCGTGGAGGACCGGTTCATGGTTCCCCCGAAGCACCTCACATGCCTTCTCAGGAACGAGAAAGACCCGGTGGGATGGGGCGCAAAACTCCTTGGTCGATGCCCGGTCCGGCCTATCCTCTCCGGCATCCGGTACAAGTCCTGTCGCAGTCATCCCGTCCCATGAGAATGCCCTCCATCCACCCGAGTTCCCGACGTGCCTTCACACTCATCGAGCTCCTCGTCGTCATCGCCATCATCGCGATCCTCGCCGGCATGCTCCTTCCGGCCCTCGGCAAGGCGAAGACCAAGGCCCAGGGCATCGCCTGCATGAGCAACCTCAAGCAGCTCCAGCTGGCGCACATCATGTATCCCAACGACCACAACGACCGGATCACCGCCCCGGGCAACTCCCGCGACGAGCCGTACCAGTGGGTCGGAGGCTGGCTGGGCTGGCCCGGGCCGTTCCCGAGCGACAACACGAACCTCCAGATGATCATGGACGAGAAGTTCTCGAAGTTCGCCCCGTACCTCGGGACGGCTGCGGTCTACAAGTGCCCGGCCGACATCAGCCAGGTCCGGCTCGGCTCGAAGAAATACGCACGCGTCCGGAGCATGGGCATGAGCCAGGCCATGGGTGGACCCGGCGAGTGGCTGCCACCCGGGGGCTCGATGGTGGCCAATCAGAAGTCCTACAAGACCTTCTACAAGAACTCGGACCTCGCCGCCGTGGGTGCCAGCCGTCTCTGGGTGCTCCTCGACGAACATCCCGACAGCATCAACGCGGGTGGCTTCGCCAACACCATGGTGGAGAACCCCGCCCAGGCGCGGATCGTCGACTACCCGGCGTCCTACCACAACAAGGCGGCCGGGATCTCGTTCGCCGACGGCCATGCCGAGATCCGCAAGTGGATCGATGGCCGGACCGTGGTGGGCGTGAAGTTCTACGAGATGCCCCTCAACATCTCCTCCCCCAACAACAAGGACATGGTCTGGCTGTCGGAGCGGACGTCGGTGAGGAATTAGCTGAGAGCTGAGAGGTGAGGGTTAATACAAACCTGGCGCAGATCCGCACGCGCTGGGTGAGCAGTGCCCTGCGAACACGGCGCGGGAGCGACCCTTGAGGTGGCAAAGTTCTCCGCGACGTCCCCTCCTAAGCTCAGAGCCTGATTGGACTGCGCACTGTCTCTCAACTCTCGACGCTCAACTCTCAACTAATCCCCCCCCCTCACCCCGCCTGCGCGCTGGCGATGACCTCGATCTCCACGGCGGCGCCGCGGGGCAGGGCGGAGACCTGGACCGTCGACCGGGCCGGGAAAGGTTTCGGGAAATACTCCGCGTACACCTCGTTCATCCCGGTGAACTCGGCGAGGTTCGTCATGAAGACCGTCGACTTCACGACATGCCCGAACCCCAGGCCCTCGGCCGCGAGGAGGAGTCGGATGTTCTCGAGCACCCGTCGGGT
>JBDLQQ010000281.1:0-5884 GCA_039800465.1 Verrucomicrobiota bacterium | reverse complement strand
GTCCTCGACCCCGGCATCGGTTTTGGAAAATCGTTGGAACACAACTTGGCCCTCCTCGCGCACATCCACCGGTATCGTCGTCTCGGTCGTCCGGTCCTGCTTGGTGTCTCCCGGAAATCGTTCCTGGGGCGCGTGCTGGGCACGGTCGAGGGCGAGCGTCTGCCGGGCGCTCTGGCGTGTTCCGTCTGGGCGGCGTCACAGGGGGTGGAGCTCTTCCGGACCCACGATGTGGCCCCCACGGTGCAGGCGTTGAGAACCCTGGAGGCGGTGTCCGCCTCCTCCCGCCCCGCGTCATGAACCCCTGGATCTGGGTCCAACAAGGGTGGCGGCCGGTCCTGGAGATCCTGATCCTGGCGACCGGCATCTTCTGGGCCTTCCGGTTCATCCGTGGCACCCGCGGCGGGCAGATGGTGACCGGCCTGCTCGCGCTGCTCCTGTCCCTGACGATCATCACCCGGGTCCTCGACCTGAAGGTGCTGAACGTCCTGATGAACCAGATGTTCGGGGTGTTGGCCCTGTCGCTGGTGGTGATCTTCCAGCCCGAGCTCCGGCGGATGCTCGCGGAGCTGGGGACGCTGTCGGTCTTCACCAACGCCCAACAGCAGCGCGAGAGCATCGAGGACATCGTCCAGACCGCCGACCGTCTCTCACCGGTTCACATCGGGGCGCTGATCGCCCTCGAACGCAACCAGCCCCTATCCGAGGTGGTCGAGGGTGGTGTGCCGATCAATGCGGAGCTTACCCCGGAGATGCTCGAGACCATCTTCTTCCCCAACAACGCGATCCACGATGGGGGGGTGGTGGTCCGGGACAACCGGATCCTGAGGGCGGCCTGCATCTTCCCGCTCACCTCCCGGACGGATCTGTCGAAGTCCCTGGGCACCCGTCATCGGGCCGCGTTGGGGCTCTCGGAGGAGACGGATGCGATCGTCGTGGTCCTCTCCGAGGAGACCGGGGCGATCTCCTATGCCAGGAGGGGACAATTGACGAGCAACGTGACGGTGGACGAGCTCCGGGCGTTCCTGTCCGCGGAGATGGTCACCCGCCTCCAGCCCAAGGGCTGGGCGGCCTGGTGGCGACGGTTCCGCGAGGGTGTTGGCCCGAAGGAAGGAGGATCCTGACGATGTCTTGGAAGACCCTGTTCCAGGAGAACTTCTGGCAGAAACTCTTCGCGCTGGGGTTGGCCATCCTCATCTGGCTGACGGTCAGCTCGAGTGAGGCGGTCCGTTTCGGCGCGTTGGATGTCGAAGAGGTCCAGGAGGTTGCCGAGGTTCCGATCGTGGTTCTCACCCACGCATCGGATGTCTGGCGCTATGAGGTCCGGCCTGATCGGGTCTCGGTCACCCTTCGGGGGCCTTCGGGACTCCTGAGTGCGGTGACCGCGATGCAGATGGAGGCCTATGTCAACCTGGTGGGCAAGGAGCCGGAGCACGCCTCAGGCGAGGTGGAGATCCATGTCAACGCCCCGGTGGGAACCCGGGTCATCGAGGTCGACCCGCCCCGGGTGATGGTCCAGCGGATCCGGGAGGGTTCGGAGAAACCCTGAGGGAAGGGTGGAAGGAGTTCGGAGGCCGGCCAGCAACGGGATCGGCTACTGGGCCGTGATCCGGATCCCCAACCGCTCGAGGGTCGAGCCCTCGTCACGGAACAGACTGGAGAGGGCCGCGTAGTAGTCGAGCTCGGCCCGGACCTCGTTCGATCGGGCCGAGGTGAGGTCGCGCTGAAGTCGCAGCACCTCGAAGGTCGTGCTCTTGCCGTTCTCGAGCTTCTTCTGCTCGGCGTCCAGGGCGGCCTCCGCATAGGCCCGGGCCTGACGGTTGGCCAGAATCCGGCCGTAGGCCGACTCCGCCACCAGGATCGAGTTGTCGACGTCCCGCATCACGTTCTGCTCGATCTGCTTGTGACGGAGGATCAGGCGCTCGCGAGTGATCTTCGCGGTCTGGAAGGCGCTCCGGGCGCCGACGTTGCCCAGGGGGAAGGTGAAACGGGCGCCGATCCCATAGTTCTTGTAGTCGGCATTGCCGAGCTGCTCGAAGGCCCCCCCGACGGGATTGCCCAGCGGCGGCGACCCGTTGGTGTTGCCGAAGGCGATCTGGTTGGCCGAGACACCGAACGACCCGGTGAGGTCGAGCTGGGGGTAGAGCTGATTCCTTCGGAACCGTACCGTGACGTTCTGCTTCTCCATCTCGATCTGGGACTGGAGGACATCCGGGCGCATCGTGAGCCCGCGCGACCAGCTCTCGGGTCGGCTGAACGGATAGGGCTGTGGGGAGAACTTCTCGGAGGGTTTGACCTGTGTATCCGCCACCTCGGAGTAGTCGGTGGTCAGGAGACGTCGGAGATTGTTCTGGGCGGTGCCGAAGTTCTGCTGGGCCTGGATGAGGTCGGCCTTGGATGAGGCCACCTGGGCTTCCGCCTGCTGGGATTCGAGGGGTGCCATGGCGCCCACCTCGACGCGCTTGCGGTTCTCGACGAGCAGCCGCTCGGCGAGTTCGACCGCCTTGGTCTGGACCTCGATGTTCGCCATCCCTGCGGCGAGGTTGTAATAGACCAGCTGGACATCGGTCGCCGTCTGGATCATCTGGGCCCGGACGGTCTGCTCCTCCTGGAGGAGCGTCTTCTTGTTGAGCGAGATCGCCCAGCGGGCCTGGTCGATCCAGAGGTTCCGGAGCAGGGGCTGGGTCAGGGCAATGCCGGCATTGCCAAAGGCGCTGTTCTGGTACTGCAGGTATCCGGATTCCGGGCCGCCGATGCGGGACCGCACCGGATTCATGTTGCCGGTCAACTGGTAGCTGGCGCCGGTCTCGGTTGGCAGCAGTCCACTCAGCGAGGTGTTGAATTGCTGGCTGTAGGAGACGTTGGCCGGGGCCTGGAAAGTGGTGACCTGCCGCTGTGACGGGTTGTCGGCCCGGTTTCCGTTGTAGCCGAATCCAAAGTTCGGGTCGTAGGCCGAGTAGCTGCCCTCGAGGGCGAGGTCGGCCAGGTCTGGGGCGTATCGGACGATCTTGAGCTCCAGGTTGTTCTCGAACGCCTCCTGGATGCAGAGCTCCAGGGTGACGTCGCGGGTCTTGACCGCGTCCGCGGCCTGCGACGGGACGAGGGCCACGCCGGAGGCCAGGAGGAGGGAACGGAGCTTCATGATGCGTTGAGACTGAGTAGTTTGCCAACCAGGGTCAAACGGACTTTGACCTCCACTCCTGACACGCCGGATGGGGTTCCGGTTTCAAGGGAATCCAATTGTTTTGGTGTCCCGTGTCCCGTCCGGATCAGCTCCAGATGTCCTCACCGGCGACGCTCCGGGCGCAGTCGAGTGCGGCCCCGAGGGCATCCTCGTGGAACCCGTACCGGAAATAGCTGCCCGCGAAGTGGATCCGCGCTCCCGGTCGCCGATTGAGGGCTGGAAGCTCCTTCTGGGCCCGGATTGCCCCGAGGCTGAACAGCGGATGCTCGTAGTCGATGCGGCGGATGACGCTGTCGGGCCGCATGTCGTCCTCACCGTTGATCGAGACGAAGTACTGGGTCGTGCGGCTGACGCCCTGGAGGGAGTTCATCCAGTACACCGTAGAGGTGTGGCCCGGCTCGTTCCGGGTGACCCGGTAGTTCCACGACGCCCAGGCCCGGCGTGATCGGGGCATGATCGATGTGTCGGTATGCACCGTGGCCCGATTCCTCTGGTATCGGAACTCCTGAAGCAGGCGTCGTTCCTCAGGCTCGGGTTCCGACAGGATGCGGAGGGCCTGGTCGCCATGACAGGCGAGGATGACCCGGTCGAACGTCTCCTTCCGGCCGGCCTCGGTGACGATCATCACCCCACCGGAGGCGGGACGTTGGACCGACCGCACCGGCTCGTTCAGCCGTACCCGATCCCCCAGCAGCGGCCAGAGGCGTCGGACGTATTCCCTCGAGCCGCCGTCGACCGTCCACCAGGGGTGTTGGGTGTGGAGGCCCAGGAACCCGTGGTTGTGGAAGAAGCGGAGCAGGGTGGTCGCCGGAAACGCCAGCATTTCGTCCGGCGGCGTGCTCCAGACGGCGCTGCTCATGGGCACCAGGTAGAGCTCGAGGAAGTCCTGTCCGTACTGGCGACGGGTGACGTATTCCCCAAGGGGGACCTCGGCCCACCGGGGATCCGCCAGCGCGGCCACGGCATCCTGGTTGAACCGGTGGATCGCGCGGAGGAGGTTCCAGAAGCGGGGCCTGAGGAGGTTGCGCCGCTGGGCGAAGAGGGTGTTCCAGCCCGAGCCGCAGAACTCGAGGCCGGTCGGGAGGTGCTGGACCCCGAACGACATCGACGTGGGCTTCACCGGCACCTTCAGCTCCTCGAACAGCCGGCAGAGGAGGGGATAGGTCACCCGATTGAACACCATGAACCCCGTGTCGAACGTGGCGGTCTCCCGGGGTGTTCGGACATCGATGGTGTTGGTGTGGCCTCCCGCGTAGTCGGCCTGCTCGAAGAAGGTGAGGTCGAACCGGTCGCGGAGGAGATAGCCACAACCCAGCCCGGCAATGCCGGTTCCAACGATGGCGAGGCGTGTCTTGGACATGGGGAGATCTATCGATGCAAAGGCGTCGTTGTCGAACTTCCCCGAGGCCCGCCGTTCAGTCGTGACGGGCTTGGAGGTGCGTCTTTGGATCGTAGGCCGAGGCGGGGACGGGGCGGAGGTCCCAGATCAGGCCGGTCCAGGACATCACCTTGAGGAGGTAGTAGGTGATGTCGATCTCCCACCAGTAGAATCCCTGCCGTGTGCAGCCCATGTGCTTGTGGTGGTTGTTGTGCCAGCCCTCGCCGAGGGTGATCAGGGAGAGGAGGAGGCTGTTGCGGCTGTCATCGCCCGTCTCATAGCGGCGTCCGCCCCAGATGTGGGCCATGGAGTTGATGCAGGAGGTGCCGTGGAACAGTGCCGTGGTGCTGATGAAGAAGCCCCAGACGAGCATCTGGGGTCCATCGGTCCCCAGCCCGGGGGCCACCCGTTTCAGCACCGATCCCAGCAGGAACAGGGAGACTGCGAAGAGGATGGGGACCAGCGTGTCGAAGCGGTTCAGGAAGACCAGCTCCGGGTACTTGGCGAGGTCCTTCACCCTCGAATAGTCGGTCGGGAAGTTCCTCGCGCTCGCGATCCATCCGATGTGGGACCAGAGAAACCCGTGCTGGCGGGGCGAGTGTTTGTCGTCCTCATCGTCCGAGTGCTGGTGGTGGTGGCGGTGCGTGTAGGCCCACCACAGGGCTCCCTTCTGGACACAGGTGGCTCCCCAGAGGGCCAGGACGAACTGCCAGGCCCTCGAGGTCGAGAACGTGCGGTGCGAGAAGTAGCGGTGGTAGAATCCCGTCACGGCGAACATCCGGACGAAGTACAGGAAGACCGCGGACCCCACGGCGATCCCACTCCATCCCGTCCAGATCACGCCCAGACATCCGAGTTGCAGGGCGCCGAATCCGATCGTGCGCCCCCAGACAATCCGATCGTGCCCGTCCTGGAGCGTCTGGAGCTTGGAAGACGCCTGGTCTGTGTCGAACCAGCGGACGATCGGCATGACGGACCGGTGGAGGAGCCCCGGTCGGGCGACTGTCGTGGCTGCGCTGTTGGCCATGGAATCCGGTCGGCAACGTCCTATCGCCGGGGCTTTTGTCCAAGAACTTCTTGAACGTGCCCGCGCGGCAGGAGGGAGAGGTTTTCAACGTGGACGCCGACGGTGGCGCTGCACGTTTGGGACCTGGGGAGATCCATCGATGCCAAGGCGTCGTTGTCGACCTCCCCCGAGCCCCGCGGTCAGTCGTTCCGGGTTTTGAGGTGTGTCTTCGGGTCGTAGGCCGAGGCGGGGACGGGGCGGAGGTCCCAGATCAGGCCGGTCCAGGACATCACCTTGAGGAGGTAGTAGGTGATGTCGA
>JBDLQQ010000280.1:0-2794 GCA_039800465.1 Verrucomicrobiota bacterium | reverse complement strand
CCAACTCGTCCTCACCGCCCAACCCGAGCAGGCCCAACAGATCCTCTCCGAGCTGCGGGACAACCGCCGCGGACGCGCCAGCATCGCCGCCCTGTCCCTGCTCGCCGGCGACACCGGGACGGCCGAGGCATCCGACCCGGCCGATGAGGCCTCACCCGGAACCCCGGCCCTCGGCTGTGTGGAAGCGGATGAGGCCGTCCAACCCCTCATCCGCGCCCTGCTGCGGAACACCCGCATCGTGGTGGATCTCGGGGCGGCGACCGCCGCATTCGCCGCCGCCGGGGGACGGCACGACTACGTCACCCAGTCGGGCGATCTCCTGACCCGGCATGGCGTCTTCACCGGCGGTGCCTCGACGGCCTCCGGACAGGCCCCGGCCAGCATCCTCGGACGCAAGAACCAGATCGCCGAACTCCAGGCCCAGCTCGTGGCGCTCGCCGAGCAGGTCCAGGAGGCCAGCCGACGCAAGGGCGAGCTCCAGTCGGAGCAGACCACCCTCCAGGCCAGCCTCGAGCAGGCGCGGACGGAACTGCGCCAGGTCGAGGTCACCATCGCCTCCCGCGAGGGGGAATTCCGGGCCCTCGAAGGCTCCCGCCGTGCACTGCATCAGAAGCTCGAGACGACCGAACATGAGCTCGAGACGCTCACAGCCCACGAGGCCGAGGGCAACGACCGCCGACAGGGCCTCGTGGCCCAGATCCAGGAGGCCGAGCTGGCCGAGACCGACGCCTCGGCCCAGGTGAACCTCTACTCGGCCGAGCTCGAGGAGAGCCGACAGGGGCGCGACATCGCCAACCAGGCCGTGTCCGAATCCCGCGTGTCGCTCGCCACCGAGGAACAGCTGCTGGCCAGCCACGGACGCCAGCGTCCCCCGCTGCAGTCCCGCATCCAGGAACTCGCCAGCCTCGTCCAGCGTCTCCGCCAAGAGATGTCCCAGTTCGAGGACCGAAGGGGGAACTTCGAGGCTGGCATCGCCGAGAGCGAGCGCGAGATCCAGCGCCTCGCCCAGGAGCGCGAGGTCATCACGATCCAGCTGACCGAACTCGCCAGCGAGAAGCGGTTCCAGGAGGGGGAGATCCTCAGCCGCGAGGAGCAGCTCCGGGAGCGCCGCCAGCAGACGACCGGGCTCCAGGCCCGACGGGGTCAGCTCGAGGTCGAGCTCGCCCAGCGGACCATGTCCATCACCCACCTCCGGGAACGGATCGAATCCAAGTACCAGATGCCGATCGAATCCATCCGCAGCGAGGCGATCCGCATCACCCTGGCCGACGAAGGACCGGCCAAGGTCGAGACGGTCTCCTTCGAGGACATGGCCGCCGCCGGCCTCACGACGGACTGGGATGCGGTCGCGACCCAGGTCACCGCCCTCCAGAAGCGCATCGACGACATCGGCCCGGTCAACCTGGTCGCCATCGAGGAGTATGAAGAGACCGAGCAGCGCCACACCTTCCTCACGACGCAGTACGACGACCTCGTGAAGGCCAAGCAGGAGCTCGTCGAGGTCATCAACCGGATCAACGGTGAGACCAAGACGATGTTCCTCGAGACCTTCCAGAAGATCCGGGAGAACTTCAGCCAGATGTTCGTCGAGCTGTTCGGCGGCGGAAAGGCCGACCTGGTCCTGGCCGAGGGGGAGGACCCGCTCGAGGCCGGCATCGACATCATGGCCCGTCCGCCCGGCAAGCAGCTGCAGTCGATCACGCTGCTGTCCGGTGGCGAGCAGACCATGACGGCCGTCGCCCTGCTGTTCTCCATCTACCAGGTGAAGCCCTCGCCGTTCTGCGTGCTCGACGAGCTCGACGCACCCCTCGACGAGTCGAACATCAACCGCTTCGTCCGCGTGCTGCAACGGTTCCTCAACCAGAGCCAGTTCGTCGTGATCACACACAACAAGCGCACCATCTCGATGGCCGGCGTGCTGTATGGCGTGACCATGCAGGAGCAGGGCGTGAGCCGCATCGTGTCGGTGAAGTTCGACCGCGAGCAGAACCGGCTCGCCCAGCCGACCGTGTCCGAGCCCGCGGGCGACACCCCGGCGCCCGCATCGGTGACCGCGACCGAGACCCCCGAGGAGGCCGAGGTCGTGCTGGTGAAGTGAGTCCACAACCCCGGGCCCCGAGAGCTGTTGGGGGCCCGGCTCGCTGGATCCCGTTGGAACCATGAAACCCACCCCCATTCTTCCCGGGTCGATCCTCGGCGTCCTCGGGAGCGGACAGCTCGGGCGGATGTTCGCGCTGGCGGCCCGTCAGATGGGCTACCGGATCCACGTCTACTCGCCGGAGTCCGACACCCCCACGGGCCAGATCGCCGACCTCGAGGTCACCGCCCCCTACGAGGATCTCGACCGCGTGCGCGCCTTCGCCCGCGGCGTGGAGGTTGTGACGTTCGAGTTCGAGAACGTCCCGAGCGACACCAGCCGGGCCTGTGCGGAGTTCGCGCCGGTGCGACCCGACGGCGAGGTGCTGCACATCACCCAGAACCGGCTCCGCGAGAAGACCTTCCTCGCCGATCATGGCTTTCCCGTGACGGCGTTCCGCCGGATCGGATCCCTTGTCGACCTCGAACAGGCTGCGACGGAGCTGGGGCTTCCGGCGATCCTGAAGACCGCGAGTTTTGGCTACGACGGCAAGGGTCAACAGCGCATCACGACCCGGGAGCAGCTGCCGGCTGCGTTCGCGGGACTGGGCGGCACGGAAGGCATCCTGGAGGCCCACGTGGACTTCGAGATGGAGGTCAGCGTCGTGGCGGCCCGGACGCTGGATGGCCGGTTCGCCGCCTTCCCGGTCTTCGAGAA
>JBDLQQ010000279.1:0-12228 GCA_039800465.1 Verrucomicrobiota bacterium | reverse complement strand
TTCCTTCCAGGATGGGCCTGAACGTCCCTTCCGCGATGCCCCGGGTCGCGCTCCCTTCCGCGACTCCCGGGACCGTCCTCCTTTCCGGGAGGGTCCCCGCCCCCGTTTTGGGGATCGGTTCTCCGATGCTGGTGGGGCGCCCCGTCCTGGGCCCCGAGGTCCCAGGGAAGGACGTCCGTTCCCGAGGCCTGGTGGTCCTAGGGGAGAGGGTCCCGATGCGGGTCCCCGCGGCAGGAACTGGGGCCCTCCCCGTGATTTCCGGGGGCCTCGTCCGGGTGGGCCGGATCGGCGTCCTGACCGCCCGGGCGGAGGGTTTCGTGGGCAGCGGTCCTGGGAAGGGGAGGCCTCGTCGCGGGGCCCGAGACCCGGTCCGGGTGGACCCCGTTTCGATCGTCCACCCCGGGTGTTCGATGCCTCAGGCCCGCGGCCTGCGCGGAAACCGATGGTGCGTCCCCCGCGGGAATCCGTCCCTCCCCTGAGTCCTGAGATCCCATCGGCGCCGCAGGTCGAGGGTGAGGGGATGGCGACCCGGATGGAACTGGTCGAACGCATCCTGTCGAAGGCGACCCCCACGATCCCTGCCGACCTGCTCCTGCGCCAGACGCTGGCCCGTCGGAAGCAGCTCAGCCGCGGGGATGGGGCGTGGGTCAGTCGGGCGGTGTTCAGTTGGTTCCGGTGGAAGCCGTGGTTGGATGCGACGACACCCCTCACGGCCCAGGTCGATCAGGCCCTGGCTCTCGCCGATGATTTTGCGATCAATCCAACAAACCTTCCCGAGGCCGAGTTGGCCCGGTCGGTGCCGGCGTGGACGACCGAGGTGATGGAGACTCCCCCGGCCTGGCTTCGCTCTCTCCAGGCTGAGCCCGTTCTCTGGTTGCGAAGCCGAGTAGGTCAGACCGAGGCGGTCCTGGAGGCCCTCGGCAATTGCGAACGGTCGACATCGCCCGCATTCCCCCAGGCCTGCCGTTATGATGGTCAGGAGGACCTGTTCCGGCATCCGCTCTTCCAGTCGGGTGCGTTCGAGATCCAGGATCTCGCCTCGCAGGCGGTTGGTCTGGTCTGTGCCCCGCAGGACGGCGAGACCTGGTGGGACGCCTGTGCCGGGGAAGGGGGGAAGACACTCCATCTCTCCGACCTCATGGGCGGCAAGGGCCTGATCTGGTCCAGTGACCGGGCCGAATGGCGTCTCCAGCGTCTCAAGCAGCGGGCAGCCCGGTCCGGCTGTTTCAACTACCGCTCTGTCGTCTGGAACGGGGGAGCGAAGCCGCCCACGAAGACCGTCTTCGACGGTGTGCTCGTGGACGCGCCCTGCTCCGGGATCGGGACCTGGGGTCGCAATCCCCACGCCCGTTGGTCGACGCGTCGGGAGGACGTCGAGGAGCTGGCGGTCGTCCAGCGGTCCCTCCTGGATCACGTTGCTGGGTCGATCCGTCCGGGAGGACGTCTCGTCTACGCGGTGTGCACGCTCTCGCGCGCGGAGACTGTCGGCGTCGCCGACGCCTTCGGAGCAGCCCATCCCGAGTTCGAGCCCCTTGCGGTGGCCCATCCCTTCGCCCCGGATCAGGCGCCCTCGCCCCGGCTGCTGCTCTGGCCGCAGGACACGGGAGGCAATGGCATGTTCATCGCGGTCTGGCGGCGACGCGAGGGTTGAGGACCCGGACTTCTCCCGATCCCAACCTCAAGGGGGGGCCATGATTCAGTTCTTCGACACGCACGCCCACCTCGACTTCGACGAGTTCCAGTCGGACTTGACGGGGGTTCTCGAGCGGGCCCGCGGGGCGGGCATCGATCGGATCCTTTCGGTGGGCACCGATCTTGCCGCCAGCCGGCGGGCGGTCTCGATTGCCGAGGGCCATCAGGGTGTCTTTGCCGTCGCCGGATGGCATCCAGGCCACGCTGAGGAGGCGCCTTCCGACATCCGGGCCGAGTTGAGGGTGCTGGCCTCCCACCCGAAGGTCGTCGCGATTGGGGAATGCGGTCTCGATTTCCACCGGCTGCCCTCACAGATGGGGCAGGGCACGGTGTCGGATGACCAACGGATCCAGGAACGGCAGGCAGACCTCTTCGTCCAGCAGCTCGAGGTCGCCTCGGAGCTGGGATTGAACGTCGTGATCCACACACGGGATTCCTTCCGGGAGACCGTCGACCTTTTCCAGCCCTATGCCAGCCGTGTCCGGGCGGTCTTCCACTGTTTTGTCGGGACCCAGGCCGAGATGGAGGAAGTCCAGGGGCTTGGGTCGCTGGTCAGCTACACCGGGATCGTCACGTTCAAGAATGGGGCTGCCGTGCGGGAGACCCTGGCTGCGACGCCGTTGGATGGGTTCATGCTGGAGACGGACTGCCCGTTCCTTGCGCCGGTTCCACACCGCGGTCGACGCTGTGAGCCCGCCTTCGTCGCGGACATTGCGTCGAAGGTGGCGGAGGTGAGGGGCTGTGGTCTCGAGGAGCTGAGCCGCGCCACGTGCGCCACGGCACGCCGGTTCTTCCCGAAGCTGAACTGATCAGTGCCCGATCACGAGGCTGTCCACAGTACAAGAGCCGCCTTCACACCGCGAACGGTGTGGGGCGGCTCCGTCTCCGAAGGCATCCCCCCAGGCGGGGGGAATCGGATCGAGACCCGATCAGTTCGGTCGGGCGGACTTCGCCGCCTCCTTGCTGACCGGGACGCGGACGTGGCTTCCACCGGTGTCGATGTCCTGCTCAACCAGATGTTGGACGTAGGCGCTGAAGCTCCGGTACCGGAGACTCAGGCGGCGGTCATTGGCCGACTCGTACAGGTCGGCAGGCATTGAAATCGAGACCTTCGTGGAGGCGTTATTCATTGGAATGATGTTGCTGGCAGCGCGCTGGATGCTTCTCCGATTGGCGAGCCAATGACTTGTAGGCCAATGATCTCGACCCGCGTATCGACGCGCTTTGGAGGGGGCGTTTCAATAAAAAACAAAATATTTTTGGTTCGCACATGAAACGGTGAGGGACGCTCCGATGGCCTGCCTTGTTGTCCCTTTCCGGCGGGCGAACTGGGATTCGTGTCTTGGCATCCGGTGAACGGAAGGGGTTGCGGAATCTTTCAGGAAATCCGAACCGCCCTGGCATTTCAGAGGGGGGTGATACGATTCGGCAAAGGAACTCTGGCCCTGTCGTGGGCAGCACGTCAGACTTCTGACGAGCTCGATGGAGGGTGGGTCCGTCGTCGAGTTTCCAAGACCGACATGGCGCCCAAGAGCATGATGCTGAGGCAGTTCCTGATGGAGATTGCCCGGAACCCGTTCCAGATGGGTGCTGTCTGGCCGAGTTCTCCGGCCTTGGCCCGTGCGATGGCACGATGGCTTCCGGAGGATGCCCAGCATCCGATCCTCGAGCTGGGTCCTGGGACTGGGATTGTGACGGAGGAGCTCCTGGCCGCGGGGTTGCCGGAGGAACGGCTGGTCGCGGTTGAGAAGTCGCCCGTGCTCGCCCGATCACTGCAGGCCCGGTTTCCCAAGGCGCGGATCCTGTCCGGGGATGCGTTGGAGATCCAGGAACTGCTCCAGGGGCAGAGGGTGGGCGCTGTGTTCTCCGGTCTTCCGCTCAAGGTCTTCAAGCCCGACCAGGTCCGTCGGTTGGCAGACCAGATCCATCATTGCCTGCTCCCAGGTGCTCCGTGGGTGCAGTTCAGCTACCAGCTCGTGAGCAACCGGGTGCCAGCCCCGACGTTTCGGTCCATTGCTTCCCAGGTGGTCTGGCTCAACCTCCCCCCGGCGAAGGTGAGTGTCTACCGGTCACGACAGGAAGCAGGACGACCCTGATGACGGGACTCCCTGTCGGAGAGCGGGCAACGCCTCCTCATGGCGGTACGCAACACCTCACCAGAGGAACGAGGTCTGCGTCGCCAGCGCGGTTTGCCCACGCAGCAGCTCCACCTTCCACGCCAGGACCTGTCCGTTGTCCTTGAACAGGTTCCCGTCGTAGGAAATGGAGGACCAACGGCCCCACTTCCGGTTGCCGCGGACCGGTGCGGTGAGTTCCAGCGGGTCGTTGGGGTTCCGTCCCGAGGTCTTCAGCCAGACCTTGAGCACGAGTTCGTCAGCCGGGATGCCCTTGGCCTTCCACTGGACATTGAACCGCATGCCCGACACCAGTTTCGGATCCTTGCGCAGCTGGCCCTGGTAGGCATCCCGCTGGAAGAGGCCAGGGGACAGGGAAGCCTTCCCCTTGAGGTCCAGCAGATGGGGGAGGACCTTGACGATGGAGGCCTCATCGGCCCCCAGAAGGACGGTGGAGGTCAGGGACAGCAGCCCCCAGATGATCAGGGCACGGAGTCGCATCACGGCTGGAATCGAGGTGGCGCGGGCCGGCTTTCCCGGAGCATGCGTGAGGCGGGACTGGAAGGGGGCGGACTCAGCAGGCCGGAGCCTGCCGATGGTGTTGGCAGGCTGAAGGTCGACGGCGGCGCGGCCAGACTCGAGCGGTTGGCACGTAGGTCGAGGTTTGCCCCCTCTGTTCCGGGCGTCGCAAGTCCGCTCCCGGGCTTCGAGGCGGCTGGAGAGACGCCCACCGGTCCGAAGGCGTCGACCCTCATCTCACGGCCTCGACCGAACGACGAGGATTCCGAAGTCTCGTCGGAGCGCAGCAGGCTGCCGCCTCCGGTCACCTGCTGGTAACGCTCGAAACGTTGCCGGCTCAGGTCGTCGACCAAGGAGCCCCGCCCTCCGGGATTCGACGAGGGAAAGCGGAGGTTCTCGGTACGCGAATCCGGTTCTGAACCGATCCTGATGCCGGCAGAGGTGCCTGGCTTGGAGAGGCGTTGCTCAAGGTTGTTGCCCTTGTCCGGTTCCAGCTGTTTCTGGAACGACTGGGCCGGATCTGCGGTCTCCCCGCTCTTCGGATTGTCCCGCGTCTCCTCCTCGTCCTCCCTTTCCGTCCCGGTGCGCGCGTCCCGGTCGGTCTGCTCCATCGGCTTGTCCTTGTCGGCGTACCGCTTCTCCGCGGGACTGCGGTTGTCCTCGGACGCGGTGCTCCGGCTGGACGGGTTCCGAGCCGCCTCTGCATCGCCCTTCAGCCGGCGCTCCAGCGCCGTGCGGGGCTTGCGGGGCCCAACGGACAGCGTGTCCTCCGTCCCAGTGTCCCCTTTGTCGAAGGAACGCATCTCCCCCTTGCTGTCGCCGCTGCCGGTGGAGGGGTCGTTCAGCAGGAAGTTCCGCTTCTTGTCGAGCCGCTCGAAGAGCTCGAGCTGTTTCCGGGCGTCCGGCAGCACTGGATCCACCTGCGGGATGGCGTCGCTGGCCTTGCCATCCATCACGCCTCCCATGGAACTGCCGTCCAGCGGGCGGAACGAGGGTTGTTTCCTGCGGTTTGGGAGCTCGGCGGGACCCTTGCGGTTGGAGGGGGTGGACACCTGCGCGGGCTCGCCGGCATCGGGGTGGTGGCAGAGGGCACCCGCGATGACCAGACAGGCGATCGAAAGCCTGACGCGTGAGGGAGTCTCCAACATGGATGGAAGACTGAACCGTGCGTTGGACGGCGTCAAAGGTGGATCCCGGTCGTGGCGGGTTCAGCCGAGACGCTCGCGCAGCGCCTGGGCGATCCGGATGAACGGTTGTCCGGCAGGCCCGGTGGGATCCGACACCACAGCCGGCACCCCACGGTCGCCGCCTTCGCGGACGGCGGGGAGGATCGGGATTTCACCCAGGAACGGAATTCCTTTGCGCTCGGCCTCCGCGGCGCCGCCGCCGTGTCCGAAGATCTCCACGCGGGATCCGTCCGGAGCGGTGAAATAGCTCATGTTCTCGATCAGGCCGAGAAGCGGCACGTTGACCTTCTCGAACATCGCCATTCCCTTCCGCACGACCCCGATCGACGCCTGCTGGGGTGTGGTCACGATCACGCCGCCGTCCAGCGGGACGATCTGGCAGAGGGACAGCTGGGCATCCCCGGTGCCGGGAGGGAGATCGACCAGCAGATAGTCGAGTTCTCCCCAGTCCACCTGGTGGATGAACTGCTGGATGGTCTTCTGGATCATCGGCCCCCGCCAGATCACAGGCTGATCATCCGGGATGAGGAATCCCATGCTCATCAGGCGGACCCCATGGGCGAAAGGCGGGACCAGATGCTCTTCCTCCGTGATCTCTGGCCGCTGTTGCACGCCCATCATCAGGGGGATGCTGGGACCGTAGATATCGCCATCGAGGAGACCGACCCTGGCGCCGACATGACGGAGGGCACAGGCGAGGTTCACCGAACAGGTCGACTTGCCGACACCGCCCTTGCCCGATGCCACGGCGATGACGCGCTTGATGTGGGGGAGGCGATTCCGGGGGGCCGGTCCGGTGGCGGCCTGCGGAGCCGTGGGCACCTTCACCTGGACATGGGCGTCGACCAGTCCAGGAATCCCGTCGCGGAGGGCCAGTCGAGCCGCATCCGCAATCTGCTCGCCGATCTCGGGGTTCGGGGAGGTGAGCTCGATCAGCACACCGACGGCGGTCGCCTCGACCTGGATCTCCTTGATCAGGCCGAACGAGACGATGTCGCGGCTGTATCCCGGGTACTTGACGTTCTTGAGGATCTGCAGGACGGCCTCTTGGGAAATCATGGGATGGGGAAGTTGCGTTGGCGGATGGAGTTCCGAAACGGGTTTCCGGAGTGTTGCTACTTAGTGCGCTGGTTTACCGGAAACATCTGCCGCGTGCTGGCTGAAGGACTTGCCACGGCCCGTCGGCTTGACCACCGAATCGATGATTCCCCGCTGGAACTCGTCCCACATCGGGGACATGCCCCGGAGCTTCTCGACGATCCGCGCAAAGGTCTGCACGACGTAGTCGACATCCTCGACCGTGTTGTCCTTGCCCAGGGTCATGATGATGTTGCCCTGTGCGAGCGCGTGATCGAGTCCGATGGCGGCGAGCACGTGGGAGATCTTGAGGGATTTGCTGACGCAGCTCGATCCGCTGGCCACTGCGATCCCGTCGAGATCGCACATGAGGAGCTGGCCCTCGCCCTCGATGAATTCCGTGGAGAGGTTGAGGTTTGTGGAGATGCGGTCGGGTCCGGGTCGTGGGCCGTTGAGCTTGATGAACTCGACGTGCTTCTCGAGCCCCTCCCAGAGCCGGGTCTGGATTTCCCGGGTGTGGCGGATCCGGGCCTCGAGGTCCCGTCGTGCCGCCTCAGCCGCCACGCCGGCACCGACGATCGCCGGCACGTTCTCCGTTCCGGCACGTCGCCCGCCTTCCTGGACGCCGCCGTGGATGATGGAAACGAGGCGCGCCTTCTTGTTGCGGTAGAGGACGCCGACGCCCTTGGGTCCGTAGAACCGATGGGGGGAGAAGCTGACCATGGCGGATCCCCAGGCCTCGACGTCGATCGGCAGCCAGCCCGCGCTGGCCTCGCAGTCCACGTAGAGCGGCACGCCCTTCTCGGCGCAGATCCGACCCACCTCGGTGACTGGCTGGATCGTCCCGATGTCATGGTTCACATGGTGCACCGCCACGAGGACCGTCTGGGCCGTGATGGCGTCCCGGAGCTCCTGGAGCCGGATGCGTCCCTCGCCGTCGACTCCGACCCGGGTGCAGGTCCAGCCCTGCTTCTCGAGGAACTCGACGGAGTTGATGATGCTGGGGTGTTCCGTGGCGCAGACGACGAGATGCTTGCCCCGGCGCTCATTGGCGTAGGCGACACCCTTGATGGCGAGGTTGGCGGATTCCGTGCCGTCGGAGGTGAAGAAGATCTCGTCGGGGTTTCCCGCGTGGATCAGTGCGGCGATCTGCTCCCGGGAACGCTTCAGCGCCTCGCGGACCCGGAGCCCGTGCTCGTGGAGGGAGGACGGGTTGCCGAACCATTCCGTGAAGAACGGCTTCATGGCCTCGAAGGCCTCGGGAAGGAGGGGGGTTGCAGCCTGGTGATCGAGATAGACGTGGCGCATGGGGTCGAGGGTAGCCGTCAATCGGCAGGAGGCGAACCGGATGCCAGATTGGCGATCCGGGGACAAAAAATCCGCGGCGGCACGGGAATCCGTGGGCCGCGGAGGTGTGGGGCGGGGCCGGTCAGGCCGCGGCCGGCTCGGGCTTCTGGAGCTTCGAGGCCGCTTCCGGATGCTTGCGGATGTAGTCCTCGAGGGCGGCCTTCAGGGCCTCCTCGGCCAGGACCGAGCAGTGGATCTTGACCGGGGGCAGGCCGCCGAGGGCGTCCACGACCTCCTGGTTGGTGAAGTTCATCGCCTCGTCGATGCTGCGGCCCTTGATCAGCTCGGTGGCCATGCTGGAGCTCGCGATGGCAGAACCGCACCCGAAGGTCTTGAACCGGGCATCCTCGATCTTCCCGTCCTTGATCTTCAGGCTGATCTTCATGATGTCGCCGCACGCCGCGGCGCCCACCTCGCCCACGCCATCGGCATCCTTCAGGTCACCCATGTTGCGGGGGTGCATGAAGTGGTCCATCACGGTGGAATTATACAGGGTGTAGGTTTCGCTCATGGTTCGACGCTTACGTTGAGAGTTTGAGGGTCTTGGACCGCTTCGGCTTCGCGCCGGTCGCAGTCCGGGAATGCTTGGGCCCGGTTTGTGCCGTCCTGGCCTGATGTTCGACGAAGGAGGTGTGACGGCGGGTCAGCTCCGCCACGGAGGTCCGGCCGAAGACCTCCTTCACCCGGTCCTGGGCCTCCGAGAACAGGCCACACAGGGCACAGCCCTCCCGGTGGGTGCAGTCGGTGTCGGTCTCGAGGCAGCGCTGCAGGGCGATCGGTCCTTCGACCGCCTCGATGACCTCCAGGACCGTGATCTCCGCCGGAGTCCGGACCAGGGAGAAGCCCCCGCCGGAACCCCGGGCCGACCTCACGATTCCAGCCCGTGAGAGGCTCTGGAAGATCTTGCCGAGGAATGAGGGGGGCACTCCCTCCTCGTGGGCCAGCACATCCACCATCTCGACCGCCCCGGCGGGCCGACGCGACAGGGCCAGGAGGCCCAACATCGCATACTCGCTCGCACGGGTGACTTGCATCGGTGAATCAGACCAAACCGGTCTTGTTCCGGCCAAGCTATGCGGGGCACTCCGGGTGTCAATCCGTGAAGCGGAGGAAAATGGTCTGGTTTGATCGGACCCCTGGAAAACCGCTCAGGGACGTCGGATCGAAGACCGGTCCCGCAGCCAATCCCAGTCGGTCGTGGGCTCCGCCGGGAAGATGCCGCCGGCACCGCCCTTCACGCTGGGGCGCAGCGTGGAACCGGGCCCGGTGGTCACCTGCCAGCGGTGGTTTTCGACGTGTCCGTCGCCGAAGGCGAGGTTGCCAGAACCCTGGTGGTGGCTGGCCGGCAGGTTGCCCCACTTCGGGGCCTCCTCGAGACGGTTCATGAAGAACCCGTCGTTGAGGGTGTCGGGGTGTTCGTCGAGGAATACGAAGATCGTCGAGGGGTTCTGGAGGTCCGCCTCGCGGAAGTACTGCTGGAACGAGGGGTTGAACCGGTTGGTCAGCTCGCCGGGATCGCCGACCAGGGAATTCATCGAGAAGCTCCGGGTCCGGAGGCCGACCGTGCTCCTGGAGAGGTCGGACGGGCATTTGAAGACGGCGACCGACCGCCCCAGATGGCTGCCAAGCTTGGCCTCCGTCAGGTAGAGGGTATTGGTGTTCTCCTCGGAGTCATCCCAGTTGAGCACGTGGTTAACCCAGTTGTTCCGGCGTGCCCGGGTCTCCCCGACCCCGTGGTTGTTCACGAGCCGGTCGCCGTGGTCGTCGGCGTAGAGTTTCCATCCCAGGTGGAGCTGCTTGAGGTTGGCCTGGCAGGCCGCGCCCTGGGCCCGCGACTTGGCCCGGCCCAGCGCCGGCAGCAGCATGCCGGCGAGGATCGCGAGGATCGCGATCACCACCAAAAGCTCGATCAGGGTGAACGCCGTGGCGGTGGACGGGGGGCGACCCGGCCGGGTGGTGGGTCCCGCGTTCATCCGAGGGCGATCATGGCCTTGATCACGCCCGATCCCGGCTCGAGGTACTTCGGGAACTCCCCGATCACCCCGGAGAACGGCACCCGATGGGTGATCCAGGGCCGGGTATCGAGCTGGCCGGATCCGATCAGCGAGATGATCCGGGTGAAGTCGCGCGGAAGTGCGTTGCGGCTGGCCATCAGGGTCAGTTCCCGGCGATGCAGGATCGGGGCGTGCGGGAAGGTGAGTTCCGCCTGGGTGATACCGACATAGATGAGACGGCCGGCGAAGGCACAGAACCGGAGTGCCTGGCTCATCGACCTGTTGGATCCCGTGGCATCGATCACCACGTGGGCCAGTTCACCACCGGTGAGATCGGCCAGGCGCTGGACCTCGGTGTCGTCCCCGCTCGACAGCAGCGTATCCGGGATGCCCATCCGCTCGCGCACGAAGGCGAGGCGCTGGGCGTTCATGTCGAGGACGATGGTCCTGGCCCCGGCCACCTTCGTGAACTCCATCGCGGCGAGCCCGATGGGCCCCGCGCCGATCACGAGGGCCGTCTCTCCTGACCTGAGACCGCTCCGGTCCACGGCGTGGCATCCGATCGCCAGGGTCTCCACGAGGGCCGCCTGCTCGTCCGAGAGCGCCGGGGCCGGGTGCAGCTTCCGGGCGGGGAGGAGGATCCGTTCCTGGAGCCCCCCGTCGCACATGACCCCCAGGGTCTGGTTCGACTCGCAGCAGTTGGTGTGGCCCCGACGGCAGGCGGAGCAGCGCTGGCAGTTGATGTAGGGCTCGACGGAGCAGCGGTCCCCGGGGCGGACATTCGTGACGCCGTCGCCCACGGCCAGCACCTCGACGCCCAGCTCATGACCCGGGATACGGGGGTAGCTGAAGAACGGCATCTTGCCGAGGTAGCCGCTGTAGTCGGTGCCGCAGATGCCGACCTGATGCACCCGGAGCAGGGCCTCGCCGGGACCGGGTGCAGGCGGTTCGGGAACGTCGAGGAACCGGAAGGACTGGGGGCGTTCAAGCTGGAGGGCGCGCATGGGATAATCTCCTGGGTCGAGGGGGACGATGGGGCGACGGGTTCAGCCTCGGACCTGACCGTTCCCCCAGACCAGCCATTTGTAGCTGCACAGCTCGTCGAGGCCCATCGGTCCGCGGGCCCCGACCTTGTCGGTGCTGATGCCGATCTCAGCCCCCATCCCGAACTCGCCGCCGTCGGTGAACCGCGTGCTGGCGTTCCAGTAGACGGCGGCCGAGTCGACGGTCTGGAGGAAATGCCGGGCGGTGGTCTCGTTGCGGGTGATAATCGCGTCGCTGTGGGCCGAGCCGTGTCGGTGGATATGCTCGATCGCCGCGTCGACACCGTCGACCACCCGGACGTTGAGGATGTAGTCGTTGTATTCGGTGTTGTAGTCCTGCTCGGTGGCGGCCTTCAGGACCGGGCTGGAGGTGCCGAGGTCCTGGAGAAGTGCGCGGGATTCGGGGTCGACCCGGAGTTCGACCGGCTTCTCGGCAAGATGTCGTGCGGCCCTGGGCAGGAAGGCTGCGGCGACTGGCCGGTCGACCAGCACGGTCTCGGCCGCGTTGCAGGCGGAGGGACGCTGGACCTTGGCGTTCCAGAGGATGGCATCGGCCATGTCGAGGTCCGCCTCGCGGTCCACGTACACGTGGCAGACCCCCTTGTAGTGCTTGATGACGGGCACCTTCGAGCACTCGGTCACCGCACGGATCAACCCCTCGCCACCGCGTGGCATGCAGAGGTCGACCAGGGAGGTGAGCGAGAGGAGGATCGGGACGGCTTCGCGGTCGGTGGTGGGTACGACCTGGATGGCGGCCTCCGGGAACCGCTCCTGGAGGACCTGTCGTCCAGCCTCGACCATCAGGCGTGCGATGAGCCGGTTGGAGTTCAACGCCTCCTTGCCACCGCGGAGGATGGTGGCGTTGCCGGTCTTGAAGCAGAGGCTGGCGGCATCGGCGGTCACGTTGGGACGGGACTCATAGATGATGACCACGACGCCGATGGGGGTGCTGACCTTCTGGAGGCGGAGACCGTTGGGTCGGGTCCGTTCGTCCAGGATGCGGCCCACCGGGTTGGGGAGGGTGGCCACCTCCCGGACGCCCTGGGCCATGGCGGCAATCCGGTCAGGGTTGAGCATCAGCCGATCCAGCATCGCCGCGCTGAGACCCAGACCGCGGCCCACTTCGAGGTCCTTGGCGTTGGCCTCCAACAGTGGGGGGACAGAGTCCTCCAGCGCTGTCGCCATGGCGATCAGGGCCTGGTCCCGCTCCTGGGCGGTCAATTGGGCGAGGGCCCGGGAGGCACCTTTCGCCGCC
>JBDLQQ010000278.1:0-23974 GCA_039800465.1 Verrucomicrobiota bacterium | reverse complement strand
CGGGCCCTACTACGCCTCGTTGGCGGAACGACCGGTGGCGGCGGATCTCCTGAGGGTCCTCCAGACCGATCGGCCGGCGAACTGGGGCAGCCAGAACGGGCAGGTGGACTGGCATCGCGCGATGGAGCGTCCGGGTTTCGCCCAGAGCTTCACGGAGGCGATGGACTGTCGAGGGGTGTTCCTCGCGCAGGCCCTTGCCAAGGGGATACCCTGGAACCGGTTCCATCGGCTTCTCGACGTCGCCGGAGGCTCCGGCATCTACGCCTGTTCCTTCTGCGCCCACGCGCCGGGGCTTGTGGCGACGGTGCTCGAGAAGCCGCCGGTCGATCGAATCGCATCGGATGCCATCCGGGCCCGGGGATTCTCGGATCGGGTGGCGGTGGTTGCGGGGGACATGTTCGCCGACGCCTGGCCTGCGGGGCATGACCTCCACCTGTTCTCCAACGTGCTCCACGACTGGGATGTCCCTGACGTGCGCCAGCTCCTGGAGCGTTCCCATGCGGCCCTGCCTTCGGGCGGGGCGGTTTTGGTCCATGACGCCTTCCTCGATCGCGACCTCTCCGGTCCACTCCACGTGGCGGAGTACTCGGTCATGCTCATGCATGCGACCCAGGGCCGCTGCTATGGCGTGGGCGAGATGGAAGCCCTTTTGGGGGCGGTGGGGTTTGGTCGTTTCGAGGAGATCCCGGGTGGGGCGGCGCGCGGCGGGTTGCTGGCGTGGAAGCTCTGAAGGCTCCTGTGAAAACAAAAACGGGACAGGAGGATCTCCTGTCCCGTTGTTCTTGATGGGTTGGGCTACCGGATCAGGCGGACTTCTGGGTGTCCTTCTCCTTCACGGCCATGGCGCCCTTGCCGATACGGCCACGGAGGTAGGTCAGCTTCGCGCGGCGGACCTTGCCCTGGCGCTCGACCTCGATCTTCTCCACGCGGGGAGAGTGGGTCGGGAAGATGCGCTCCACACCCTCGCCGTAGCTGATGCGCCGGACGGTGAAGGTCTGGTTCAGGCCGCGGCCGCGGATGCCGATGACGACGCCGGCGAACACCTGGATGCGCTCCTTGTCGCCTTCGACGACCTTGGTGTGGACGCGGACGTTGTCTCCGACGTTGAACTTCGCCGAATCCTTGCGGAATTGCTCGGCCTCGATCTTGTCAAACAATGCACCTTTGTTCATGGCAGACTCCTCGTTTTCAAAAACTGACTTCTAAAATCATTTCATGTTCCCGGGCCGCTCCCAGCGGAGCTTCTCCCACAGATCCGGTCGACGCTCGACGGTCCGTCTGACCGCCTCGGCCCGGCGCCACCGTTCGATGGCGGCGTGGTTGCCTGAGAGCAGGATCTCGGGCACCCCCCAGCCGCGGAACTCGGCAGGGCGGGTGTAGTGCGGATATTCCAGCAGCCCGTGGCTGAAGGATTCGTCCTGGGAGCTTGTGTCATCCCCCAGGGCGCCGGGAAGGAGCCGGGTCACGGCATCCACGATCACCATCGCCGGCAGGTTGCCATTGGTCAGGACATAGTCCCCAATGCTCAACACGTCGTCGGCGAGATGCGCCCGCACTCGTTCGTCGTACCCCTCATAGCTGCCGCACACGAGGATCAGCCTGGGGGCCTTGGACAGCTCCCGGGCGACGGCCTGGGTGAAGGGTCGACCGCTCGGCGCAGTCAGGATCACCCGGGTTTCCCCTTGTTCGGCCTTGAGGGCCTCGACGGCTTCAAAGATCGGCTCTGGCTTCAGGACCATCCCCGGGCCCCCGCCGTAGGGGGTATCATCGACCGTCCGGTGACGGTCGTGGGTCCAGTCCCGCAAATCATGGATCCTCAGATCGAGGATTCCCCCCTGACGGGCCCGTTTCAGGATGCTCTCGTCGAGGGGTCCCGCGAACATCGCGGGGAACAGGGTCAGGATATCGATTCTCATCGGCGATTCGCGCGGTCCTGTTCGCCCGCGCGGGGCCGTGGCTCACTCGTCGGCCAGCTCGAGGGTGCAGCGGACACCCTTCTTCTGGGCGCCGACCTGCAGGATCGAACGGAAGGCCTGGATGGTGGTCCCGCGGCGTCCGATGATCTTGCCGATCTCGCCCGGGGCGAGGTGCAGGCGGTAGCACATCGCCCCATTGCGGTCTTCCGAGTCCACCCGAACCTCGTCCGGATGGTTCACGAGGCGCTTGGCCACGAACTCGATGAAGTCCTGCATGGGGCGAGGGGCCGTAGGATCAGGCAGCCGCAGGAGCCTGGCGCTTGGCCTTGCGGATCATGCTGGCCACGGTGTCGCTGGGCTGGGCACCCACCGCGATCCAATGGTTCACACGGTCCAGATTCAGGGCCACGTTGTCGCCCTTCTTCTGGGGTTGATAGGTGCCGATCTCCTCGATGAACTTGCCATCGCGAGGACTCCGGCCATCGGCCACGACGACCCGGTAGACCGGGCTGTTCTTGGCGCCGACGCGCTTCAATCGAATTTTGACTGACATAGATGTGTGCTCGTCCGGCGCTGGGGAACCCAGTCGCCGCCCCTGAAGGGAAACGCAAAATTGACGAGCGCTGAGGGTGAGTGCAAGCCCTCATTTCGGGATTGAATGGCTGTCCGAGGGGTGTCCGCAGGTTTTGTCGGGCTCCCAGCCGTTTCCCGACCCCGGCAAAGCGGAGGATTCCACACCCGGTTTGGATGGGCTACTCTTCCAGTGTTCTTCCATGCCCCAGACACCGAACACCCGTCGCCTCCTGCTGGGATTCATCTGGGCGCTTGTCGGCTGCGTGCCGGTGCTTGCCGTGGAGGACGAGGCCCCAAGCAGGACATCCCCGACAGCGAGCACCCGGACACACTGGGCCTTCCAACCGGTCCAGCGTCCGACGGTTCCCGCGGTGCGGAACGGCAGCTGGGTACGGAATCCCATCGACGCCTTCGTCCTGTCCCGCCTCGAGGCCCGGGGTTGGACGCCCTCGCCGTCCGCCTCCCCGACGGCGCTGTTGCGTCGGACCCATCTCGACCTCGCCGGGTTCCCGCCTGCGCTGGAGGAACAGGAGCGGTTCGAGCGGGATCCGTCTCCCCTCCGCCTCGAACACGTCTTGGACGACCTCCTGTCGCGTCCCTCCTACGGGGAGCGTTGGGCCCGCCATTGGCTGGATCTGGTCCGATATGCCGACAGCAACGGCTATGAACGCGATGCCGAGAAGCCGTTCGTCTGGCGGTATCGCGACTATGTGATCGGGGCGTTGAACGCCGATCGGCCGTATGACCAGTTCCTCCGTGAGCAGTTGGCCGGGGATGAGCTTCCGCAGGTCCGGGCGGAGACGCTGGTGGCGACGACCTTCGCACGACTGGGACACTGGGATGATGAGCCGGCCGATCCGGTCGCGGACCGGTTCGACCAGCTTGACGACATCGTCAGCACCACGAGCCAGGCGATCCTCGGTCTCACCCTCGGCTGTGCGCGGTGCCACGATCACAAGTTCGAGCCGCTGACGTCGGCGGACTACTACCGGATGGTGGCGGTCTTCGCCCCGCTGCAGCGTCCGCAGAACGGCCGGACGGAACTCACGCTGCCGTTGGGCTCCGCGGCTGAGCGGGAGGCGGTTGCACTCCGCGATCGCGAGATCGCCGCCGTGCAGCGTCGAACCAACGACCTGTCCCCGCAGGCGATCACGGCCCGGGTCGCCGCCCTCCGGCGTGAGGTGCCGGATCTGCCCGCGGGTTACATCCTCCAGGAGACCGGTGGGACCGTTCCGCCCACGCATGTGCTGGTGCGGGGAAATCCGGGTCGGCCGGGCGAGGTGGTCACGGCCGGCATCCCGTCGGTGCTGCCGGGTGCGGGGTGGACGCCTCCGCGCCCGGCGGGATCCACCTCCGGTCGTCGTCGTGCGCTGGTCGAGTGGATGGTCTCCTCCGACAACCCGCTCACCGCGCGGGTGATCGTGAACCGGGTCTGGCAGCAGCACTTCGGGGCGGGACTGGTCCGGACACCGAGTGATTTCGGGGTGATGGGGGAGCCGCCGACGCATCCGGAGCTGCTGGACTGGCTGTCGCACTGGTTCGTGCACGATGCCGGCTGGTCCCTCAAGGCTCTCCATCGGCTCATCCTGTCCAGCAACGCCTGGCGCATGGGCCGCACCCAGCAGCCGGTGCCCGCCTCGGAGGATCCCGAGAACCGGCTCCTGTGGCATCAGCCGTATCGGCGACTCGAGGTGGAGGCGTTGCGGGATTCGATGCTGGCCGTGAGTGGGGAGCTCAACCGTCAGGCGGGGGGACGCGGCGTGTTCCTGCCGATCCCCAGGGCCGCCATGGAGGCGAACACCGACAAGGACTCGATCTGGTCCGCATCCCCTCCCGACCAGGCGGCACGACGGACCGTCTATGCCTTCGTGAAGCGCGGTCTGGTGGTCCCGATGCTCGAGGTGCTGGATCTCTGCGACACGGTCTCGAGCTCGGCCCGACGCCAGGTCACCACCGTCGCTCCCCAGGCGCTCACGCTGTTCAACGGCGAGTTCGTCAACCAGCAGGCGGCCTGCCTGGCCGACCGGGTCGTGCGGGAGGTCGGGACCGATCCGGAGCGACAGGTCGACCACCTCTCCCGACTGGCCCTCGGCCGCCTACCGTCGGCGGGCGAGCGGGAGGCCTATCTGGGATTCCTCCGGGCCCTGGAGCCGCGGGAGCCGCGGGAGCGGCTGGTCCAGGTCGCCCGGGTTGTCCTGAACCTGAACGAGTTCGCCTATCCCGAATGATCCCTTTCAGACATCCCGTCCGATGAATCCTCTCGTGCATCCCTCGTCCGGTTTCGTCCCGCGCCGGGACTTCCTGGCCCGTGCCGGGGGAGGGTTCGGTCTGCTGGCGCTTGCGGATCTCATGGCGCGGACCGGGGCATTGCCCCAGGTGGAGGCCTCGGCCTCGTCGCCGCTCGCCCCGAGGGCCCCGCATTTCAGGGCGAAGGCCAAGCGCGCGGTCTTCCTGTTCATGAACGGCGGGCCGAGCCAGGTGGACACCTTCGATCCCAAGCCCGCGCTGACCCGGTACCACGGCCAGCCCTACACCGGCGATGCCAAGGTCGGCTCGAACGGGCGTCCCATCGGCAAGCTCATGCAGTCGCCCTTCGAGTTCCGTCGACACGGGCGGGGTGGACTCGAGATCAGCAGCCTGTTCCCGCACACCTCCCGGTTTGCGGATGACCTCTGCGTGATCCGGTCGATGCATGCCGACACCGCGGCCCATGCCTCGGGATGTCTCCAGATGAACTCCGGGAGCATCTTCATCGGGAAGCCCTGTCTCGGGGCGTGGCTCAGCTATGGACTCGGGACCGACAACGAGGAGCTCCCGTCGTTCGTGGTCATGACCGATCCCCGGGGAGGTCCGATTGGCAGCGCGTCGAACTGGAGTGCCGGCTACATGCCCGCCGCCTACCAGGGGACCCTGTTCCGCAGCGTGGGCAGCCCGCTCCTCGACCTCGCGCCGCCCACTGGTGTTTCCGGGCCCACCCAGCGGGCGAGCCTCGACCTGCTGCGACGTCTCAACGAGGAGCACCTGCAGTCCCGACCGGGTGAGACCGAGCTGGCGGCGCGGATCGCGTCGTACGAAACCGCCTACCGCATGCAGGCGAGTGCGGCCGACGTGGTCGACGTGGGACACGAGAGTGCCGCGACCCGGGAGCGTTACGGTCTGGACAATCCCGTCACCGCGGACTTCGGACGCAAGTGTCTCATCACCCGACGCCTCCTCGAGCGCGGTGTCCGGTTCATCCAGCTCTACTCCGGGGGCGGCCACATCGAAGACACCTGGGACGGCCACAACGACTGCATCGGCAACCATCGTCTCCATGCCGCCGAGACGGATCGTCCGATCGCCGCGCTCATGGCAGATCTCAAGCGGACGGGGCTCTGGGATGAGACCCTACTGATCTGGGGCGGCGAGTTCGGTCGGACACCGACCAGTGAAGGCGTGGACAAGCCGGGTCGGGACCACAACTGGCATGGCTTCTCGATGTGGCTGGCCGGTGCCGGGGTGCGGGGTGGTCAGGCGATCGGCGCCACCGATGAACTGGGGTTCAAGGCGGTGGACGACCGCTGCCATGTGTCCGACCTCCACGCGACGGTCCTCCACCTGATGGGGTTGGACCACACTCGCCTGAAGTTCTTCCACGGGGGGCTCGACCAGCGCCTCACCGGGGTGGTGGAGCGGCGCGTGATCCCGCAGGTTTTGGCGTGATCGACCGTGGGTTGATCAGGGCGTGAGGTCCCGGATGACCTGGGGTTGGTTGAGCGGGACGAACTGGATGGCCTTCGCGGTCGGCGCCGCCTTGCGGAGGTCGACGAAGCGGACGTCCGGATTGTCGTAGGTCCGGATGTAGTACCGCAGTGCCTTCATGTCCGACGCGGAGGTCCACTCGGTGGTCTCGTTCCCGGTCACTCCACCGCCCTCGCCACCGCCGGTGGCGCTGGTCCGGATCGATCCGGTCGGCAGCTCGAATCCCGCCATCAGGCGCAGGGCCGAGTTCACGGCCTGGTCGGAGGTGGCCTGGACCGGGGCGTACTGCTGGGCGAAGAAGGCGCGGACGAAGCGGGCCGGCGCGAGGTAGCCGCCCGGCAGGCCATTGAGGCCTGCCCCGGAGCTCGCGGCGGAGAGGGTCGTCTTCCCGGCCTGGATCGGGGGCAGGACGTTGGGCGAGATGTATTGGTACTGGGCGAGGTTCGCCAGCTGGTAGGGGAAGTCGGGCGCGTTCGTGAAGACGTGGGTCGGGTTGTCGTACACGTGCAGTTCCCCCTCCACGTACTCGATGGCGATGCTGTTCCCCTGGGCGTCATGGAATGAGTAGTGGACCGGAGGCACGTTGTTGCCGAACTGCTTCAGCGGCGTGCCGGAGACATAGACCTTGCGGATGGCGTCCTTCACCTCGGCCACGGTCGCGAAGCTCCCGAGCACCCAGGTCACCACCTCATGGGAGGCCATCGACCGGGCCCCGGCGTCCTTCGGCACCTTCTGGAACTGGGCGTATCCGGGGAAATTAAACAGCCCCCCTGAGAGGCCCTTCTCGTTGAGACCGTCGATGATGATGGGAAGGCCCAGCGCGTTGGCACCGGCCGCGGCGTACTTGGCGGTCCAGGTCAGTCCTCCCTTGCCGGCAACCCCATCCGTCCCGGTGCAGACCACCTTCTGCCCGCGCGGCAGGATCATGATCTGGGACTGCATCTGGAGCGTGAACTCCATCGTGCGGGTGTAGACGTAGCCCCCGTCCTTCGAGGGCAGCAGCATCGAGGTGCAGGCCTCGGTCGGCGAGGGCAGGGTCAGGAGCAGTCCCAGGGCGGCGGTGCCAAGGGTCGAGATCGGGCGGAGGGCGGTGTTCATGCTCGGTCGGGAGTCTCTCAATTCCCTGGGACGCCAGCAAGCCGGCGGCTGGACTTCGAGGGGTCCTGAACCCTCTGGGGGCGATCGCTGGGGAAACATCTTCTGGAGTTCCCCATTGCCGCGGGGGTGTGGGACAGGATACGCGATCCCTTGTGAACGATGGTTTCAGGAACCGCCCCCCGCGTCCGCGTCCGATGCCGCCCCGTCCCGGGCCCGAGCCGGAGGTGGATCGATCCGGCTGGAAGACCCCCTGGGTGCACCTCAAGTCATACCGGTTCCATCCCCATGTCTATCCGCCCATGATCCGGGCGGCCTCGCCCGATGCCCGACCCGGATCCTGGGTGCAGGTCCACGACCGTGAGGGACGCCTCTTCGGGGCGGGACTCTGGAACGACCGGTCCCGTGTGCCGCTGCGGATCCTCCACCATGGCCCGGGGTCCGTGGACGACTCGTTCCTGACAACCCTGCTCGACCGGGCGATCGACCTCCGCCTGGTCCACCTGAGGCTTCCGGACTCCACCGATGCCTATCGCGTGGTGCATTCCGACGGCGATGGGCTGAGTGGACTGGTGGTCGACCGGTTTGCGGAGGTCCTGAGCGTGCAGGTCCACAGCCTCGGGATCTGGCAGCGGTTGCCGACGCTGCTGAAGCGCCTGCATGAGCGGCTGGGGACCACCCGCACGGTGATCGAGGTCGACCCGGTGATTGCGCGACAGGAGGGCATCCGGGTGGCGGACATCCCCTCGGACCCGGTCCGTTCTGTGAAGATCCGGGAGCATGGCATCCGCTACGAGGTGGACTTCACGAGCGGTCACAAGACCGGGTTCTTCTGTGACCAGCGGGACAACCGTCGACGTCTGGCGGACCTCAGCCGCGGACGTCGCGTCCTGGACCTCTGCAGCTACACCGGCGGATTCTCGATCTCGGCCAAGGTGACGGGGCAGGCGGCGGAGGTGACCGGCGTGGACCTCGATGAGAAGGTGATCGCCCAGGCTCGTCGGAATGCGAACCTCAACGACGCGCGGGTCCAGTGGGTCCATTGCGACGCGTTCAGCTACGCGCGCCAGATGCGGGCCGACGGGAAGAAGTTCGAGGTGGTGATCCTCGATCCGCCGAAGCTGGTGTTTGGGCAGGAGGACGATGTGGAGGGGCTGCGCCGGTACGAGGACCTCAACATCCTCGGGATCTCGATCACCGAGCCAGGTGGGTTCCTGGTGACCTGTTCCTGCTCCGGTCAGCTCCCGGCCGAGGAGTTCGAGCGGATCGTCGTCCGGGCCGGACAGCGGATCGATCGGAAGCTCCAGATCCTGGACCGCACGGGTCCGGGTCTGGACCACCCCGTCCTGTCCAACTGTCCGGAGGGTCGGTACCTCAAGGTGATCTGGGCACGGGTCTGGTGAGGCCTCGGGGTTCGGCCTCACGTGTCCGGACGCTGGACGGCCCGACTGGCTTCTCGCAGTCTCAGGCCATGAAGCCCGCCGTGATCGCCGTCCTTGGTCTCCTCGTGTCGTTTCCTGTCCTCGGGGGAAAGCCGGTTCCCCTGTTCGACGGGAAGTCCTTCAAGGGCTGGGATGGGGACACCCAGAAGACCTGGCGGATCGTCGACGGGACCATCCAGGGCGGCAGCCTCACCACGATGGTGCCGCGCAACGAGTTCGTCGCCACGACCCAGTCGTTCACCAACTTCATCGTGCGGGCGAAGTTCAAGATCGAGGGCACCGAGGGGTTCGTGAACTCGGGGATCCAGGTCCGCAGCCAGCGGGTGCCGAATGATTCCGAGATGATCGGCTACCAGGCCGACATCGGGGATGGCTGGTGGGGGGCGCTGTATGACGAGTCGCGTCGTAACAAGGTCCTGGCCAAGCCCAGCGACGCGGAGATGGGCAAGCCGGTGAAGAAGGGGCAGTGGAACGACTATGAGGTCCGCTGCGAGGGGCCGCGTCTCATCCTCAAGATCAACGGGGTCACGACGGTCGACTACACCGAGAAGGACCCTTCGATCCCGCAGTACGGGCGCATTGGCCTCCAGGTCCACGGGGCGGGCAAGACACTGGTGTCGTTCAAAGACGTCACCGTCCAGGTGCTGCCGTAGGATCCCGGTCGTGGGTCACCAGGTCAGGGTCAGCTGCAGCTGCCACAGGAGGCTGATCCCGGACTGGGGTCGGTAGGCGGCGTCCCAAAATACCTGCAGGTCGGGTTGGAGCTTGAGGGTGGGCGTGATCTGGAGGGAGTAGAACAGCTCGACGCTGTACTCATTCATGCGGTTCACCGGGGATCCGTCCGGCACGGCCTGGCTCCAGACGAAGGCGAGTCCGAGCAGGTCGTTGCTGAAGAGGGGGATGGGGCCCGGGGCATCGATCGGACCGGTGAGGGCGAGGCCGAGGGATCCCTGGGCGCGGATGTTCTCGAGGGCGATCTGGTTGCCGCAGACCCCGAGACGCCCAAAGGCGGCGACGGGGGTCCGGAGTCCAAGATCCTGCTGGAAGTTGAGTCCCACGCCCCCCTGGGTGTCGCCCAGGACGGTGGCGAGGAAGGGCTGGACCCGGTAGATGCCTGGGCCCAGCCCGAAGGTATTGGTGGTGACGAGTCCCAGCTCCAGCAGATAGCTCCAGTTGTCGGTCCCGAGGGAGAGCACCAGATCGGTCTTGGGGATCTGGAGGTTCGATCCCGCACCCATCAGGAGGTAGAACTGCTGGCTGGGCTGCCACTGCAGGTTGAACCCCAGGTTGGCCTCGGGCAGCGGGACCGTGCCGTTGTTGACCAGGGCGTCGTTGAGAAACTGGGTCTGGCTGTTGTTCGCGTAGCTGTTGGAGTCGACGTAGTTGCCCTGGTCGACCATCCCGATGAGAAGGATCCAGTCGCCGTGGGGGCTCGAGAGCTGGGCGGCCAGTTCGGCGAGCCGGTACCCGTCCATGCCGGTCACGTTGGCCTGGGGATTGGACAGGGATCCGAGGTTGTTCTGGGGATTCTGGACCATGGGGGAGATGTTGTTGTGGATCAGCCCCTCCTGGCCTGTGAATTCGAGGCTCAGGCCCAGTCCGGTCCCTCCCGGCGAGCGGGCCACCATCCACTTCCCCTGAAACTGGGTGGTGTAGTAGGCCAAGGCGTCGAGCCCGGACATCGGTCGGGGCATGTCCACGAAGCAGAGGCTCTGGTAGAAGTTGTACTCGAATCCCACCGAGCCGAGGCGTGTCTTCGCCCCCTGCCCGAGGCGGCTCACGGGGTCGGATTCGATGACGGGTCCCGGGGCCAACGCGGAGGTCCCGAACTGATCGAGGGTGATCAGATACGGTGCCATCGGGGGGAACGTGTCTGGGAACCAGATCCAGTCTCCGGTCCCGGAGGACGGCGCGATCGCAGCGGCCTCGAGGATCCGAGGAAGGAAGCCCACCACCAGCAGGAGGATGCGGGCGAGGCGGGTCATTGGAGCGGTGGACGGTATCCGATTGGATCCCGTGGGGCGACGTTTTCAGTGCCCCATGACCGGGTTGATGTCCTCCGTGTCAGCCTGTTGGCTTGGGGAAAGTCCGCGTTGGCGCGGAAGCTCTTCGAATGCAGGCTTCGCCGGTGCGTCCGCTCGGTGTGACTCCGCAGTTCCTGCAGGCTGGTACCCTGGCTCTCCTGGTCGGGATCCTCGGCTGTGCGTCCGCGCCCACGGACCCCCGCCAGATCGCCAAGCGCCGGGTCGAGCGGGCCGCGGCCTACCAGGCCCTGACACCCGAGCAGCGCTCCCTGGTCGACCGTGGCCAGGTCCAGGTCGGGATGGCGGAGGACGCCGTCTTCATCGCCTGGGGCAAACCGGCCCAGGTGCTGCGACGTGGCGACGCGACGGGCGAGGAGACCACGTGGCTCTATTCCCGGAGCACCACCGACCAGTTCGTGAACTGGAACTACATCGAGGTCCGGGGTCGGGACGGCAACCGGTACCTCGACCGTGTGGTGACGACCGAGTACGCGTTCCAGGACTATGTCAGCGCGCGGCTGACATTCCGGGGCGGGGTGTTGACGCAGTGGGAGACGCTTCCGTCCCCGGGATCCCGGACCTTCATCTCGCCCGGCGGTCCGATCCTGCCCTGAACGGAGTTGGCCTCGTCCGGAGGGGCACTCAGGCCACCGGTGCCAGCTTCTCGGCGGGGGCCACCTCGATCTGGCAGGACAACGCCTCGGGGATGTCGACGGCGCGCATGCCTCCCTCGGCGGTCTTCTGGACGCAGACGACGACGAGCCGTCCGACGGCGACCTCCTCCACGGGCCCGGGTTCGAGGCGTCGGAAGCGGATCTGGTAGGTCAGTTTCCGCCGGCTCTTCTCGGCCACGAGCAGGTGGAGTTCCACGAGGTCCTCGAACCGGAGCGGTCGCCGGTAGTCGCACGAGGCGTGTACCCGCGGGAAACCCATCGGAGGCTCCACGCCGGGGAGGACCACCGAGAATCCGAGCGACCGGATGAAGGCGTGCTCCACGGTCTCGAAGTAACGGAAGAAGGCCGAGAAGTGGACGATGCCGGCCATGTCGGTGTCGCTGAACTCGACCCGGCGGGTGGCCTTGAATTCGTGGGGCATGGGGCTGGGTTCAGGAGGTGTAGAGGGCCTGCTTGAGCTCGTGGACCAAGACGCCGGCGATCGGGTGGCGTCGCTCGGGATCCTTCTCGAGACAGCGCAGGACGATCTTCTCGAGGTTCGCGGGGATGTCGCTGTTGATCTCGCGGGGGCGGATGAACTCCGAGCGGTCGACCTGTCGGCGGAGCACCTCGTCGGCGTTCTCCCCGGGAAAGGGTTTCCGGAACGTGAGCAGCTCGTAGGCGCTCACGCCGAAGGCCCAGAGGTCCACCCGGTGGTCGATCGGCTGCTTGAGAAGCTGCTCGGGCGCCATGTAGGCCGGGGTGCCCGAGAGGCGGTCCTGCTTCCTCGGGGGATTCGGGATCGGCTGGGCGAGGTCGAAATCGATCAGGCGGAGGCTGCCGTTGCGGGTGAGCAGGACGTTCTCCGGCTTCACGTCCAGGTGCATGAAGCCCCGGTCATGGACGACCTCCAGCGCGGAGGCGAAGTCGATCAGGACCTGTGCGATGTTCTCGGTCAGCACCGGATCCCCTGCGCTCATGAGCAGCTTGAGGTTGGACCCCTCGACGTACTCCATCACGAGCGCGAGCTGCCCGCCGATCCGTCCATGCTCGACGTATCCGATGATGAGTTGGCCGTCCTGGCAGGCCTGCAGCACCTCACAACCGGTGTTGAACCGTCGCCGGTCCGTGAAGGCGAACAGCGACGTGTTGAGCATCAGCCGCACGGCGAACGGCCGCTTCTCGGCGTCGGTGGCCAGCCAGATCTCCGACTGGCCGCCCGAGTTGATCCGCTCGTGCAGCGTGTAGGCTCCAAGGATGTCGCCGGGCTCAGGCATGTGCTGTTGGAGGCGGGGTGCTAGCACAGCAGCCCGTCCCGGTGGAAGCTTCCGATGCGGTGGACGGGTTTCAACCCGGAGTTCCTGTGGAGCTTCCGGTCCGGTTGTCGGGGTGCTGTCGAGGGGGCTCCCTCCCCAAATCTGGGGATGGTGGATCCGAATGGCGGTGGGGCATCCTCCGGGTCTGGAGGCTCGGACGGAATGACACTGGGATGGAAACCGATGGGATGGCGAGGGCGGTGGCTGCGTCGTCGTCTCCTGCGCTGGAGCGAGGCCGCCTTGGCGCTGGTCTACCCGCCGGTCTGCCAGATCTGTCACGCGGAACGGGCCGCGCCGCGGTGGGGCTGGGTCGGACCCCGATGCCGTCGCGAGGCCAAGCCGGTCCTCCCGCCCTTCTGCCATCGCTGCGGCCTGCCCTTCGAGGGGGCCCTCTTGGGAGCCTTCGAGTGCGGCAACTGCCAGGATGCCGATCTCTCCTTCGAGTCGGTCCGGGCTGCAGTCCTGGCCGAAGGCGTGGTCCGCAAGGTCGTCCACCGGTTCAAGTACGACGGCGCCGTCTGGTTCCGTCCGTTCCTCGGGCGCCTCCTCGTCCGGGCGGCCCGTCCCGCGTTGTCCACCGGCCACTGGGATGTTCTCGTGCCCGTCCCGCTCCACCCCACCCGCGAGCGCGAACGCGAGTTCAACCAGGCGGAAGTCCTCGCCCGGTTCCTCGGGGAACGCGTCGGACTCCCGGTGCGGAACGATCTCGTCGAACGGGTCCACGAGACCCCGACCCAGACCCACCTCGGACGCGAGGACCGACAGGAGAACGTCCGACGCGCCTTCCGGGCCATCCCGGGGTGTTCCCTGAAAGGCGCGTCGGTCGTGGTCGTGGACGATGTCCTCACCACCGGATCGACCACCGATGCCGTCGCACGGCAGCTCCGGCGCCTGGGCGCGGAGCGCGTCTGCGTCTGGGTCGTGGCCCGTGCCCGGTAGTCGACGGGCGATCAGGCCAGCAGTCCCTGCACGACATTCCCGGCGACATCGGTCAGCCGATGGTCGCGCCCGTTGTGCCGGAAGGTCAGCCGCTCGTGGTCGAGCCCCATGAGATGGAGCAGCGTGGCGTGGAAGTCGTGCAGGTGGACCGGGTCCTGGCCGACGTCGATGCCGTAGTCGTCGGACGCCCCATAAACGCTGCCCGCCCGGACGCCGGCACCGGCGATCCAGGAGGAGTAGACCCAATGGTGGTGCTCGCGGCCCCTGGCATCGGCCGCGGCATTGAACGGGGTCCGGCCGAACTCCGAGGTCCACACGACGAGGGTATCCTCGAGGAGTCCCCGGAGCCGGAGGTCCTGGAGCAGTCCGGCGATCGCCTTGTCTACGTTCCGGGCCAGGGGCTCGTGGGCCATCATGTCCCCGTGGGCATCCCAGTTGTCGGAGGAGCCCGAGTCGATCAGCTCGACGAACCGCACCCCGCGCTCGATGAGTCGACGCGCCACGAGGCACTGCCACGCGAAGCCCTCGGTGCTGCCGCGCTGGAGTCCATAGAGGTCGAGCGTCGACTCCCGCTCCCGCGACAGGTCGAAGACCTCCGGCATCTCGGACTGCATGCCGAACGCGGTCTCATAGGACCGGATCCGGGCCTCGAGCAGGGGATCGGAGAGCCGATGGGACTGGTGGCGGTGGTTGTTCCGGGCAAGGAGCTCGAGCTCGAGTTCCTGGAGGTCCTGGGAGGCCACGCGGCGGCGGATGTTCGCGACGGGTTCGGCCCCTGGCACCACGAGAGTCCCCTGATGGCATCCCGGCAGGAAGTCGGAGCCCCAGACCTGTCCTCCCGCATAGGGCGTCTTGGGCGCGATCACGACGAACGAGGGGAGGTTCCGGTTCTCGGTGCCGAGTCCGTAGCTCACCCAGGAGCCGAAGCTGGGACGGGTGAAGTTGAAGGACCCGGTGTGGACCCCGAGCGTGGCCTCGTAGTGGTTGGTGTGGTCCGACTTCATGGACCGGATGACACAGAGGTCATCGACGCACCGGGCCATGTGGGGAAACAGGTCGCTCACCTCGGTGCCGCAGCGCCCGCGGGGGCGGAACGTCCACTGGGGACGCTTCAGATACATCTGGAACTCGCCCTTGCGGCCCTGGAACTCGTTGACCGAGACGGTGCGGCCGCCGTCGGCGAAGAGCTTGGGCTTGGGATCCCAGGAGTCGACGTGAGAGACGCCGCCGCTCATGTAGAGGAAGATGACCTGCTTCGCCTTCGGTGCGAAGTGGGGCGCATGGGGGGCCAGGGGATCGATGGCCGCACCGCGCCGGGCGTCCTCAGCGAGGAGCTCAGAGACCAGCCCCGGGAACAGGGTGGAGCCGCCGACGAGGGATCGGAGGAATCCGCGCCGGCCTGGGTTGGGGAGAAAGCGGGGTTTCATGGATCAGTCGACGTGCAGGAATTCGTTGCCCCCCCAGATCACCCGGATGACGGCAGCCCAGGCCGCCTCGTTGGCCGCCCGGGTGTCCCGTTCCACCAGCCGCACGCGGTAGCGGTCCAGGAACGCCAGGGTGTCCTGGCGCTCCGCCTCGGAGGGGAGTCGGCCCACCGAACGCAGCATCAATTCGTCGAACCGAGCCCCGTCGTCAGCAGCGCGGGCGAGGAGCTCCTGGGCCAGACGCTCCGCCTTCCGGTGCACGAAGGGATCATTGAGGAAGTACAGCGACTGGGTCGGCACGGTCGACATCCCCCGCTGGGGCGTGCTGGTGTTCGGATCCGCCCCGTCGAACAACGCCAGGAACGGATGCCGCTTCAACCGCTGGGTCATGAGGTACAGGCTCCGATGGTCGTGGTCGTAGACCGCGCTGTAGGGGCCATGCTGCGTATAGCCCCAGCTGATGGGGGAGGGGAAGGGATGTGCCTGTGCGGGTGTGAGGTCGAGATCGCCGCTGACCGCGAGGATGCCGTCCCGGATCTCCTCGGCCGTGAGTCGTCGACGGGGGAACCCGACGTACTCCTCCGCGGGCGCCCCACCTCCCGGGGCTGGATCCCGGGCGGACTGCTGGTAGGTCGCGCTCAGGAGGATCAGCCGGTGCAGGGATTTGACCGACCAGCCGTCGGCCACGAAGCGGTGGGCCAGGTGGTCGAGGAGTTCGGGATGCGTGGGCTTCTGTCCCCGGGTTCCGAAATCATTCGGGGTCTTGACCAGTCCATTCCCAAAGTGCTGCTGCCAGATCCGGTTCACCATCACGCGGGCCGTGAGTGGATGGTCGGGCCGGGTCAACCACTGGGCCAGTTCCAGACGTCCGCTGCCCCGGGCGGTCTCTGGCAGACGTCCCCCGCCCACGGCCTTCAGGAATCCCCGGGGAACGACGTCGCCGGGCTTCTCGGGCTCCCCGCGCTGTTGGAACCGCGCGTCATGCGGTGTCCCCTCGACCACTCCGTAGGCGAGTTCCATGGGGCCCTCGGCGAGGAGGCGGTCGAGCTCGCGTCGGACCGCCTCGATCTGCCGGTTGTGCTCGGCCATCCGCGCCCGCAGTGCCTGCACCTGCTGACGGCGGTCGGCAACGGTTCCAGCCACAGCGGGGGCTGGCTGGCCTGCGGGCGGGAGCGGAGTGGCCTGCAGGAGGAAGTTGTCGGCATCCAGGCCCGGCTTCACCCCGGGGACATGGCCGTAACTGTCGATGAACAGATAGTCGACCGTGCCGTCCCAACCTGCGGCGAGGGTTCCTGAGAACGGACTCGTCGTCGTGCCGTCACCGACCGTGCCGCGGAAGGTCCGGGCCTCGAGGTCGAGGTCGAGCTGGACCTGATGCCAGCTGCCGGCCTTCAGCCCCAGGGCGACCTCCCTGCCGTCGGCGTTCCGGTGGACGAGGCGGGAGGCCTGGATGAAGAGTTCGAGGGCTGCGGAGGTGCCGCCGCCGTGGCCGACGTAGAAGCGCCACGAGCCGTCGCTCCCGGCCGACATCTCGGTGCAGCGGAACTCGAATCCCACGGAGAGCCGTCGATCCTTCGAGGCGGTCCACGGCTGGGGTGGGGTGAGTCCGAATCCGTTGTAGGCGGCGCTGTTGGGGAGGTGGATGCCGAGTCTCCCGTCCAGATGATGGTTCCGGAACGGGCTCTGGGCTTCCCGTGTGATGCGGACCGCGCTGTTGGGTCCGGGATTCCAGGGTGCCACGGGCGGCTTTTCGTCCTCCTGGAACTCGAGGTCGCCGTCGAGGCCCACGAGCTCCCGGATCTGTTCGGGGATGGATCGGGACGGCGTTTTCCCCGGGGATCCTCCCGCGAGCAGAGGCTGGAGCGCCACCGGGGGGATGTCGTCGGTCTGGACGGCGATGTTGTCGATGCGCAGGCCGGGTCGGCCGCCGTCGCCGGGGCCCCGGGAATCGAGTCCGACCTCCAGTACCCCCGCCAGCGCCTCCCGTCCGAGGGGGATGTCGCGGAATTCCGAGCTGTCGGTCGGCGTCCCGGCGCGTCCGGACAGGACGCGGCGCCGTGGATCCAGCCGGAGTTGGACGGCCTGCCAGTGCGGACCCGAGAACTGGCGGACGACCTGGGTCCGATCCCCGACCCGGAGCCGGACCTCCTGGGCGCCGATCAGCACCTCGACCGTTGGGGCGTGGCCGACCGGACCGATCCAGAACCGATGACTGCCGGAACCTGTCGACTGGTTGGTCTCCACCAGGAACTCGAGGTTCACCGAGAGGGGCCACATCGGGGATCGGGTCCCCAGCTGGAGGCCCGGGGGCAGGGCCTGGCCGAGCCGGTAGGCGTTGGTGCCTCCGGGAACCTGGGCTCCCACGACACCGAGGGCGTACGCATGCTTGAAGGGGCTCTGGGCCTCCGCGGTCACCGCGATCGGCCCCTCATAGAGCCAGGGCTGGACCAGCACGCCGCGGCTGCCGCCGGAGGCCGGGGACTGCATCTCGAAGTCCCCGTCGAGACCGTCGAGAGACCTCAGCACGACGGGAGGCGTCGACTGGCCCTCACGGCGGAGCTGGTCGACGAGCGTGGCGACCCGGAGCTGGTGGTCGCGCCATCGGGGCTGTGCCTCCTGGTGGGGCACCAGGGGCACGAGCGTCCGGCGCTTCTGCTTCTGCTCGGAACCCGGGAACGCGAAGAGGGTGCTCTCGAAGATCCCGTAGAGGGCGTAGTAGTCGGTCGCCGGGATGGGATCGTACTTGTGGTTGTGACAGCGGGCGCAGCCGAGGCTGAGGCCCATCACGGCCTGGCCGAGCGTGTCGATCGTGTCCTGCAGGGTCAGGTGGTGGTAGTTCTCGGAGTCGAAGCCGAACCGGCGGGACAGGGCGAGGAAACCGGTCGCGGTGGTCCGATCGGCGTACCGTTCCCGGGGGCCCTCCCGGGCGAGGATGTCCCCGGCGATCTGGTCCCGGACAAATTCGTCGTAGGGAGTGTCGGCGTTGAAGGCCCTCACGACGTAGTTGCGGTAGCGCCAGGCGTCGGGGACGGGGTAGTCGGCCGTCTCGCCGGCGGTATCAGCGTACCGGACGACATCCAGCCAGTGCCGTGCGGCCCGTTCCCCGTAGCGGGGCGAGGCCAGGAGCCGGTCGATGACCCGGGGCCAGGCCTCCGCGGAGGTGTCCCCGAGGAACGATTCGACTTCCCCGGGGGTCGGGGGCAGCCCGGTGAGGTCGAGGGTGGCGCGACGGATCAGGGTGCGTCGATCCGCCTGGGGTGCGGGCCGTGCGTTCCTCGACTCCAGGCCGGCGAGGATGAAGGCATCGAGCGGTGTCTGCGGCCAGGAGTTGTCCCGGACGACCGGGGCGGACCGGGGTTGGACGGGTTCGAAGGCCCAGTGGCGCACCGGCGACTTCTCCACGGGTTTCTCCGCGGGGAACCGGGCCCCCTGACGCACCCATTCGGTCAGGTCCGCGATGGACTCCGGCCGGAGGCGGGCCCGGCCTTCCTTCACCGGGGGCATGGCATGGTCGGGGTCGGTCCCGCGGACCGCCTGGATGAGCCGGCTGTGTTCGGGATCGCCCGGGATGACGGCCGGTCCCGAGTCGCCTCCCTCGAGCAGGGCGGCGTGGCTGTCGACCCGGAGTCCGCCCCGGATCTTCTCGGCCCGGGCGCTGTGGCACTCGTGGCAGTGCTCGGCGAGGACCGGGCGGATCTGGTTCTCGAAGAACGCCTCGTCATCCGCGTCCCGCCCCAGTGCCATCACGGACACGACGGCGCCGAGCATGAGGATCCAGGGGAAGTGGCAAGATCCGTCGCGGACGCGTCCCGACGCACTCCGCGGAGCGGGAGGGCGGGGACGTCGACGAGGCGGAATCGGTGGGATCATCGGGATGACTTCTCGACGATCCGGTGCGGGCCCCCAGCCCGCAACCGAAAAGGCCGGATCACCGGGCTCCTGGGCCTGGGTCGTCGAGGGTCAACCTCCCAGGCGGACACCAGCTCCGCCTGGGTCACATTCGGCTCCCGTTTTGTCGAAGCCCTGCTAGTCTCCCGCCCATGAAGCGAGTGGTTTCCATGGCTTGTGTCTTCCTCGTCACCGCCGCCGTGCCGGCATGGGCGCAGGTGGATGTCGAAGACGTGCGTCGTCTCCACGGGACAGTGGAGTCCCTGACCGAGGGCCAGGAGAGCCTTCGGCGCCAGATCCAGGAGCTCCGGGATGTCGTCTCCGAACTCCGCCAGGAGAACTCGAGGCTCAAGCAGCAGCTCTCGAGCGGTGGCGAGATGGTGAACCGTGAACAGCTCAAGGAGGTCATCAAGTCGATCAAGCAGGTCGACGAGAAGCGTGCGGCCGACGCCGACTATGTGAAGCGGCAGCTGGAGGAGATCGCCAAGGAGGTCAGCAAGTCGTTGTCCGCGCCTCCGCCTCAGCGGGAGACCCCGAAGCCAATCAAGCCGGCACCCGTCCCCCACGACCCCCCGCCCAACCTCCCGGAGAAGCAGTACGTCCACAAGGTCGGCACCGGGGAGACCCTCGGGGCGATCATTGCCGCCTACAACAAGGAGTACTCCCTGAAGGTCAAGGTCTCGGACGTGCTGGCCGCCAATCCCAACCTCAAGGATGCCAAGCGCCTCCGGGTCGGCCAGGAACTGAACATTCCGGCCGTGAAGTAGTGGGTCGGATCTCCCGGCCTGGGCCCAGGGCGTCTGGGTCGAGTGCTTCGCGCCAGGAGCCCTGGTCTGCGGGTCACCGGTGGACCACCCGGGTCTTGGCGATCACGTCGTGCAGAGCCCGCTTCTCGGGATTGAAGGCGACCATCAGGTAGCCGATCCCGAGGGTCAGGGAGGTGACAAGCTCAGCCAGGAACCGGACCGCTGCCCCGGAGTAGCCCAGGGGCGTGCCATCCGCTCTCTCCACGCGGAGTCCCATCAGCCGTTTTCCAGGCGTGGCGCCCGTTCGTCCATTGAAGAAGGTCTGGTAGGCCAGGGTGAGCGGCAGGTTGATGGAGAGGGAGACCAGCATGAACTCCAGCAGGACCCGGCTGTCGGGACTCGACGATTTCACCTGCTTCAGGGCCTCCTCCTGCATCCGTGCCAGTGGCTCCGCCCAGGGCAGGGTCAGGAGTGTCAGCAGCGAGGTCAGGACCATCCAGTCGATGATGTGGGCCCCCAGTCGCACCCAGAAGCCGGCGGGGCGCGCGATGGCATGACGTGCGGCGAATTCCGCCAGCGGATCAGTCTCGTCCGAGGCCTCGAGGTCCGACTTCAGATCCCACTTCAGCTCGTCGCGTTGGGATGCCGGCTGCCAGCTCGTGTCATCTGATGTCCAGACCAGCGTCCTGGGGCCGACGCGTCCCTCGTCACACCAGGTCCGGAGTTCGTCGAGCGTTGCCGGACCATATTCCCGGCCATCGCCCCCGATGATCTTGTACTGCGCCGACATGCCGCGCGGTGGATAGGCTTCCCACCCCACAATCGCAAACCAAAACCCCGCCGCGCAGCGGTCGGCGGCGGGTCGTCTCACCCTGTATCCCGTCCTCCGTATCCTTTCCCTCCGACCGACCGGAGGCTACGGTCGAGGCCCATGGCGGCCGACCCCATCGTCTCGATCCGTGATCTCAGCAAGGTGTATCGCCAGGGCGAGATCCAGGTCACCGCGCTCAACAACGTCTCGATCGACATCCAGACCGGGGAGTTCGTCGTGCTCATGGGGCCGTCCGGTTCCGGGAAATCCACGCTGCTCCACATCATCGCGGGCATCGACCGCGCCTCGAGCGGCTCGGTGCTCGTCCAGGGGATCAACGTCGCCAACCTCACCGAGTCTCAGCTCGCCGACTGGCGGAACCAGAACGTCGGCTTCGTGTTCCAGTCGTTCAACCTCATCCCGGTGCTCACCGCGGCCGAGAACGTCGAGCTGCCGCTCCTGCTGACGGCACTCGGACGCGCCGAGCGGCGGAGGCAGGTCGCCTTGGCCCTCGATCTCGTCGGCCTGGCCGACCGTGGACACCACCGTCCGGACCAGATGTCAGGCGGACAACAGCAGCGGGTGGCCATCGCCCGGGCGCTGGTCACGGACCCGACGTTGATCGTCGCGGATGAGCCGACGGGCAACCTGGACGCCAAGAGTGCGACCGATGTGCTGTCGATCCTGCAGGCCCTGAGTCGGGATTCCCGCAAGACCGTGATCATGGTGACCCATGACCCGAAGGCGGCTGGCTACGGGACCCGGAGCCTGCATCTCGAGAAGGGGGAGATCGTCGCGTGAACCTCCCGACGTTCATCCTGAAGAACGCGTTGCGGAACCGGAGGCGGGCGTTGTTGACGGTGCTCAGCGTGGGGATCAGCTGTGCGCTGCTGGTGACGCTGCTGACGCTCCAGCGGGAGCTGACGGTGCCGCCGGAGTCGGCGGGGGCCTCGCTGCGGATCATCGCCCGGAACAAGGTCTCGCTGGCCCAGCCGCTGCCGGCGAAGCAGTTGGCCGTGATCGAGCGCATACCCGGCATTGTGGCGGTCTCTCCGTTCACGTTCTTCGGCGGCAATTTCCGGGATGAGACGGTCACGAGCTTCGCCCAGTTCGCGGTGGATCCGAGGCGGTTCCAGGGCCTCCTGGTGGAGGCGCGCGTCATCGAGGGGAGCTATGAGGACTTCGCCAAAGACCGGCTCGCCTGCCTCGTTGGGGCCGACACGTTCGAGCGCTACGGCCTGAAGATCGGCGATCGCATGAAGTTCACCGGCACGTTCTACCCCGTGGACCTCGACCTGAAGATCGCCGCGGTGTTCAACGGGACCGTCGACGACCGTGGGCTCTTCTTCCATCACAAGCTCCTGGACGAGCTGTCGGGGGATCCGGGAACCGTCGGCACGTGGTACATCCGGGCGGCATCGCCCGAGGTGGCGAACGACGTGATCGCCCGGGTGAATGCTGCGTTCGAGAACACCGCGGCCGAGGTTCGGGCGGAGACCGAGCGGGCCTTCCAGCTCGGGTTCGTGAGCATGCTGGGGAACGTGAAGATGCTGGTGCTCCTCATCTCCGGGGCGGTCGTGTTCACCCTGTCGCTCGTGACCATCAGCACGATGAGCATGGCGATCCGGGAGCGGTTCCGGGAGCTGGCGGTGTTGAAGGCCCTCGGGTTCCAGCGGCGCGAGCTGTTCGCCTTCATCCTCGCCGAGAGCTTTGGGCTCGCTGCGCTCGGGGCCCTCCTCGGGGTCGGGGGAGCCTGGGCTCTGTGGACCCATCTCGACCTCCAGAAGCTCACCAACGGATTCCTGATCTACTTCGAGGTCACCCCCCGCATCATGGCGTGGGGTGCCGCGGTGGCCGCCATCATGGGTGTCGTCGCCGCCCTGCCTCCCTCCTGGCAGACCGCGCGGATGAGCGTGACCGAGGGGCTCAAGACCCTCGATTGAGCGGACCCCGATCTCCCATGGCCCTCCCCCTCAAGTACAACATCCGGAACGTCCTGGTGCGCTGGCGCACGACGCTGTTCACGGTGCTCGGCATTGGTGCCGTCGTGCTCGTCTTCCTGGGGCTCCGTGCCCTCGGACGCGGCATCGAAGCGACGAACGCCAACACTGGGGATCCGCGCAACCTTCTCGTGGTCCGGAAGGGTTCCCAGGCCGAGTCGGGGTCCCTCGTGTCCCGGGACCAGTTCCGGACCCTGCGGGACCTGCCGGGCATCGCCCGCAATGCGGCAGGGGAGCCCCTGGTCTCGGCCGAGTTGGTGATGATCGTGAGCGCCCCGAGACGGGACGGGGTTGGCGAGGCCAATACCCTCCTTCGCGGAGTCACCCCCCGGGGCATGGAGCTGCGGTCGCAGGTCGCCCTCGTCGAGGGGCGCTGGTTCCACGCGGGCCAACGCGAGGTGGTGGTCTCGAGCCGCCTTGCGCGACGGTTTGCCGGATTCGAGGTCGGCGGGACCATCAAGGCCGGGCCCGACCGGCTGACGGTGGTGGGACACTTCGACGGCCAGGGGAGCGCGTTCGACTCGGAGGCCTGGATGGATGCGGACGAGTCGAGGGCCATCTTCGACCGGGAACAGTATTCCAGTGTTCTTCTCCGCCCGGCCGATGACTCGCTCGCGGACGGACTCATCCAGCGGATCGACCAGGACAAGCGCCTCGCCCTGCGTGCCGAGCGGGAGGTCGACTACTACTCGAAGCAGACCATGACGGCGAAGCCGATCAACTACCTGGCCGGCATCCTCGGCACGGCGATGTCAGTGGGGGCGGTGTTTGCCGCCATGAACACGATGTACGCCAGCGTTGGGGCCCGGACCCGGGAGATCGGCACACTTCGGGTACTCGGCTATTCCCGGCGCTCGATCGTGCTGTGCTTCCTGATCGAGGGGGCCCTGCTGTCCCTGCTCGGAGGCGTCCTGGGTTGCGCCATCGCATGGGGACTCCAGGTCGGCCTCGCGGCCTTCAACGTCTCCTTCGGCACCCTCGACTTCCAATCGTTCGCCGAGACCGTCTTCCAGTTCCGGGTCACTCCCGATCTGATGCTGCTGGGCCTCGGCTTCTCGGTCGTGATCGGCCTGGCCGGCTCCCTGTTGCCTGCGCTGCGGGCCGCCCGACTTCCTGTGATCGTCGCCCTGAAATCCCTATGAGTCCGGACAACCTCGAGAAACTGCGCATCGCCTCGGAACAGAAACGGCGTCCCCGGGGGCCGATCTGGATGATCCTCGGGTCGATCACCGTGGTCCTCGTCGCCATTGCCTACTTCGCCGTTCCACGGGCCTCCGACTCGATCCGGAAGGGCCTAAAATCAGGCGGTGGTCCGTCCGGATTGACGGATGCCACACCGAAGGGCGTGCCAGCCCAGAAACCAGATGCCGGGGAGTCCGCGGGTGGGGCGGGTACCAATCGTGTCG
>JBDLQQ010000277.1:0-3979 GCA_039800465.1 Verrucomicrobiota bacterium | reverse complement strand
ACGGTCATCGTCGTGGCCCTGGTGTTCGAATACATCAATGGATTCCACGACACGGCCAACTCCATCGCCACGGTCGTATCGACGAAGGTCCTCACGCCACGGCAGGCCATCTTCCTCGCCGCCACCACCAACCTGGTGGGCGCCCTGGTGGGTCACGCGGTGGCCAAGACGGTGTCCTCCGGCCTCGTGGACGCCCAGTTTGTGACCAACCAGACCATCGTGTGCGCCCTGCTCGGCGGCATCGTCTGGAACCTGCTGACCTGGTGGCTGGGCCTGCCCAGCAGCTCCACCCATGCGCTCGTTGGCGGCCTGTGCGGGGCGACCCTCGCCTCCGCCAAGGGCAACTGGGGGGCCATCCTCTGGTCGGTGACCAAGGTCGATGACAAGGGCGTGGTGAAGCACGAGGGGGTCCTGCACAAGGTGATCGTCCCGATGTTCACCTCGCCCCTGATCGGATTCGTCGCGGGATTGATCCTGATGTCGCTCCTGTACCTGCTCCTGATGCGGGCCCGGCCGGCGTGGGTGAACGCCACGTTCGGCAAGCTCCAGCTCGCCAGTGCCGGCTACATGGGGTTCGCCCACGGGCTGGCCGATGCCCAGAAGACAATGGGCATCATCACCCTCGCCCTGGTCACCGCCACCACCGCCGGGACCCTCGACACCCTGCCAAAAGGACTCGAGTTCCTGCGGATGGACAAGTCCAAGACCTCCGAACAGCAGATCGTGGCCCTCGAGAAAGGGACCGGTTCTCCGTCCGAGAGCGCGAAGATCCTGTCCACGGAGGCCCAGAAGCTCACCGCCGGGGATTTCAAGGAGGCGTTCCACGCCCTCGCCCATCAGGCCTATCTGGCGGCGGGTGATACCCAGTCCGCCGATGAGGAGGCGAAACGGGCGAAGGAGACCCACGACGAGATCGTCCAGGAGGAGAAGGCCCGATGGGCTCCCCGGCTGCCAGTCCTGGGCCCGATGGTGGCCGCCAAACCCATCGACTGGATGAAGTCCCTGAAGTCGGAGTCCGAGAAGGCCCAGAAGGCCGGAAAACCCGGGCTCGCGGCAGCCGCCAAGAAGGTGAAGGGGCTCGCCCCGGATGTCCCGACCTGGATCAAGGTCGTCTGCGCCTTGACCATGGGTGCCGGCACGGCGGCCGGCGGTTGGCGGATCATCAAGACCATGGGGCACAAGATGGTGAAGCTGCAGCCCGTCCACGGGTTCGCGGCGGAGACCACCGCAGCGACGCTGCTCGCCGTCACGGGACAGCTGGGGATGACCGTGTCGACCACCCACGCCATCACCACCAGCATCATGGGCGTCGGGTGCGCCCGACGCTTCCGATCCCTGAATCTCACCGTGGTCGAGCGGATCCTCTGGGCGTGGGTGCTGACGCTGCCCGCGACCGGCCTCCTCGCCTATCTGCTGGGCAGGCTCACCCTGTGATCCAACCGGATCGGCGGAGAATCCTGCGGTCGCCCGGGACGGATCCCACATGAGTTCCAAACCCCAGCGACTGCGCCTGGACCAGCTCCTGTCGCGCTTCGGCTACTGCAGCCGGAGCGAGGCCCGAGCCTGGCTCAGGAGGGGACGGGTGCTGCGCGGGGAAGAAGTCCTCGACGATCCCTCTGAGCGGGTCCTCGCCACCGAGGTCCTCGTCGACGGCCAGCCTGTGGAGTTTCCCGAGGGCCTGCTCGCGGCGTTCCACAAGCCAGCCGGCTACACCTGCAGTCACGATCCCAAGGATCGCCCGACCATCTTCGAGATCCTACCGCCGCGGTGGCTCGCCCGGAATCCCGTGGTGAGCTCCGTGGGGCGACTCGACAAGGATGCGACGGGGCTGCTCCTGCTGACCGACCAGGGGGATCTGATCCACGAGTGGACCTCACCTCGACATCATGTCCCGAAGCTCTACGAGGTGACGGTCGAGGCCGACCTTCCCGGAGGCCTCGAAGCCCTGTTCGCCTCCGGCACCCTGTTGCTGGAGGGGGAGGCGAAGCCCTGCCTTCCGGCGCGACTGGAGGTCCTCGGGCCACGCTCGGCGCGTGTTGAACTCACGGAAGGCCGCTACCATCAGGTGAAGCGGATGTTTGCCAGCCAGGGATGTCCGGTGAGCCGACTCCATCGGACCCGCATCGGAGCCCTGGAATTGGGAGATCTTCCGGAAGGGCAGTGGCGGGAGATCGGCCGGGAGGCTCTGGGTGTCAGAGACTGACGCCGTACAGGACGGCCTTCGATCGTGAAACCAGGTTCTGCGCTGGGACGGACCCGACGCAACCCTGGCCTGCACACCGGGCTGCAGCAGCGGTGATGGTCCCAGCGAACTCTGGGCCCACCTCAGCCCCACCTAGTCCTTCTTCAGCTCGATCTTGGAGTTCTCGCGGATCTTCTCCAGCAGCTCATCCCTCTGGGTCGGTGCCGTGCCGGCATCGGTACCCGCGTGATCATGGTGACCGTTGCGCTGGTAGACCGACTTGGCACCGGCCATCTCCTTGCTGACGGCGGCCTTGGCCTCGGCGAGGTGGCCCTTGCCGACGGTGACGCCGTTGTGGGCACGGGCCTCGAGTTCCGCCGAGGCCGGGAACGCCGCCGGACGGGGGAAGAAGTTGTACTTGAAGTTGATCCAGGTATCCCGGGGCTTGTTGCTGAGGGCGCCGCTGGGATCGTAGCCGCAGTGGACCATGCAGTTCTCGCACCGGGGATCCCGGGCGACACCCTCCACGACGCCATACTTCTCCCAGTCCACCTTCTCGAGCATCTCCTTGTAGGACGGGTAGTGCCCGTCGGTCATGAGGTAGCAGGGAGCCTTCCATCCACGGACGTTGAAGGTCGGGATCGCCCAGGCGGTGCAGGTCAGCTCCCGCTTGCCGGCAAGGAACTCCTGGTAGACCGGGGTTCCGAAGATGGTGAACAGCTCGCCCCAGCGTTCGATGTCCTTGAACTTCTGGCGGGTCAGGTCGCGGGTGAGGAAGAACTCCTTCGGATCCCGTCCCAGACGCTTGACCATGTCCTTCTTGGCGGCGTCGTAGTCGTACCCCGGCGAGATGGTGTGCCCATCGCATCCGAGGGAGCTCAGGAACCGGAACATCTCCTCGAGCTCCGAGGGGTTGGTCTCCCGGTAGACCGTGGTGTTCGTGGCGACCTGATAGCCGAGGATCTTGGCCATCTTGATCGCGGCCACGCACTCCTTGAACACACCCTCCCGCTCCACGATGAGGTCGTGGGTGTATTCCAGTCCATCGACGTGGACGTTCCAGTAGTGCCACTTGCTCGGCGGGATGGTGACCTTGCGTCGGGCGGCGTCGTCCGCGTTGCGGATCGCCCCGGCCTCCTTCTCGGTGACGAGACCGGCCTGGACGAGCTGGACGAGTTTCGGTTCAAGCTCGGGACCGAAGTGGGCGGCCATGTATTCCCGCATCTTCTTCCGCATGAACACGCCATTCGTGCAGATGTAGATGATCCGGCCCTGGGCCCGGAGACCCGCGACCAGCTCCTCGATCTTCGGATAGATCAGGGGTTCCCCGCCGCAGACGGAGACCATGGGGGCGTCGCATTCCGCAGCGGCAGCGAGGCACTGCTCGAGCGGGACGATGTCCTTGAGGCTGGTCGAGTACTCGCGGATCCGGCCACAGCCCGTGCAGGTGAGGTTGCAGGTGTGGAGGGGCTCCAGCTGGAGGACCATCGCGAACTTCGGAGTGCCACGGAGGCGGTGTCCGACGATGTGCTTGGCGATCTTGGCGGTCAGCGCGAACGGAAAACGCATGGAGGAATCAGGGGTGAATGGGTTCCGAAGCAGCAGCCACCGGGGAGGCCGGGGCCACCTGCCCGCTCAGCCCCGGCATGAAGAAGGTGGCGGGCGAGACACTGTGGCTTCCCTGAAGGCCACCGCACCCCGAACCGACCAGACCCAAGACAACCACCGAGGCAAGACCGAGCCACTTCGAGAGGTTCATTCGACCGTGAGGATGCCTCCAGACAGCCGATCCCGCCA
>JBDLQQ010000276.1:0-5789 GCA_039800465.1 Verrucomicrobiota bacterium | reverse complement strand
AAACCTCCACCACGTTCATCGACTGGACCAACAAGACCTCGCGCCACTGGCTCGAGGAGACCAATGAACTGATCTGGATGTCGGAACGGGACGGCTGGACCCATCTCTGGCTCATCAATCGGCGCACCGGCGGGGTGAAGAACCAGATCACCCGGGGCAACTGGGTGGTGAGGGAGGTGCTCCATGTCGACGAGGCACGGCGTGAACTCTGGTTCCTCGCCGGCGGGGTCCGCCCCGGGGAGGATCCCTACCATCGCCACCTCTGCCGGGTGGCTTTCGATGGCACAGGCTTTCAGGTGCTGACTGATGGCGATGGGGACCACCGGGTTGAATTCTCACCCGACCGCCGCTGGTTCGTGGACACGTGGTCCCGGGTGGATCACCCGCCGGTCTCCGAGCTGCGTCGGGCCTCGGACGGGAAACGGGTGGTGGAGCTCGAACGGGCCGACGCCTCCGCCCTTCTCAAGGCAGGATGGACCCTGCCGGAGCGATTCGTCGCCAAGGGACGGGATGGTGTGACCGACATCCATGGCATCCTCATCCGCCCCTCCCATTTTGATCCCGCCAAGCGGTACCCGATCATCGAGGAAATCTACGCCGGACCCCAGGGAGCGTTCGTGCCGAAGGAGTTCGGTCGACTCCTCCGTCAGCATGCCCTCGCGGAACTCGGGTTCGTGGTGGTCCAGGTCGACGGCATGGGGACGAATTTCCGCGGGAAGAAGTTCCACGATGTCTGCTGGAAGAACCTCGCGGACTCCGGCCTGCCTGATCACATCGCCTGGCTGCGAGCCGCCGCCGCAACCCGTCCCTGGATGGACCTCCAACGGGTGGGGATCTACGGCGGGAGCGCCGGGGGACAGAGCTCGACGCGTGCCCTGCTGGACCATCCGGATTTCTACCGGGTGGCGGTCAGCGACTGTGGATGCCACGACAACCGCATGGACAAGCTCTGGTGGAACGAGCAGTGGCTCGGATGGCCGGTCGATGAGAGCTACCGCCGTTCCTCCAATGTCGAACATGCCGGGAAGCTGCGGGGCAAGCTGCTGCTGACGGTCGGTGAACTGGACACAAACGTGGACCCGGCCAGCACCCTCCAGCTGGCGGCGGCCTTCGTCAGGGCGGAGCGGGATGTCGAGCTGCTCATCATTCCCGGAGCCAACCACGGTGCCGGTGAGACCCCATATGCAAGCCGCCGCCGGATGGAATTCTTCGTCCGTCACCTGCTCGGAGGCGGGAATTGACCCGGGTGACCTCCCCTGCCGCCGCATGACATACGACTTCGTCGAAAGGTGGCTTTGGTGTCTTCTCAACCCATGAGCTTCAGGGACTTCTTCTGGGTGGGCCTCGGGGGCGGGCTGGGATCCATGGCGCGATTCGGCCTCACGACCATCATCGCCCGATGGCTGGGGGAACGCCTCGGTGAAACCCTGCCGTTCGGCACCATCCTCGTGAACGTCACCGGATGTTTCCTCATCGGGCTGATCGCCGGCATTGCGGATCCCAACCTCGGCTGGATCAGTCGCCCCACGGGACAACAGTTCCTGATCGCCGGCTTCTGCGGGGGCTACACGACATTCTCCGCCTTCAGCCTCCAGACCCTCCGCCTGATCCAGAACCGGTACTGGACCCTCACGAGTCTCCATGTCCTCGGATCGGTGGCGCTGTGCATGGCCGCCGTCGCCCTCGGCCACACCTGTGCGGTCTGGTGGACCGGCCGAAAGGCCTGATGCAGACCTCAGAAATCCGGCTCGTCCGCGATCGACACGGAATCCGGCTGATCCAGCACGGGGTCCTGATCAGCGACCTCCGGACCTCTGCCCGACCCACACACGGTCTCTACGACATCTTGGCAGCCATCGCCCTGCAGGCCCCGAAAGCCCCACCCCAGCACATCGCTCTCCTCGGATTCGGTGCCGGCGGGATCCTCGCCCCCCTGAAGACCCTCGGATGGGAAGGCTGCCTCGCTGCCGTCGACACGGATCGCAGCGGATACGATCTGTTCGGTAGGGAATGTCCCTCGTGGCGCGACCACGTCCTCTGGACCCAGGCGGACGCCATGGAGTGGCTTGTTCGGCAGCGACACCGCTTCGGCATGATCCTCGAGGATCTTTCAGTCCCCCACGCCGGGGATGTCGAGAAACCCCCAGCCAGCTGGAACCCACTGCCGCGGCTCATCCGAGATCGACTCACTGCCGACGGCATTGCGGTCTTCAACCTGCTGAAGCCCACCGGAGGCACCTGGCGACAAGGCCTCGAGGCCGTGGGACGTCGATTCGCCGAGAGGCGGCTGGTGCACCTTGAGGACTACGAGAACCGGATCCTCATCGCTGGCCGCTCGCTTCCAAGTTCCCGGACACTCTCCGCGGCACTGAGACGTTCCCTCCGATCCGTGGGTTCGCGCCAGGCCAACCGTTTCCAGGTCCAGACGCTGTCGTGAGCTCTCGGGCGCCCGGGGTCAGACACAGTACTTGTCCAGCACGTGCTGGGGGATCGGAGTCGGGCGCCCAGAGTCCAGATGGACCAGGGTGAACTCGCACCATCCGTCGCAGCAGAGCTTCCCGGGATTGCCTCTCCGGATCTCGAAGCAGACCCGGACGTCGGACTCGGCGACCGCGTCGACCCAGGTTCGGACCTGGAAATCATCCCCAAGCTTGAGCGCCCGTTTGTATTCGAAATGGGCCACGCGGGCATACCAGGTCAGTCCCTCGGCCAGGAATGCCTCCATCGACATCCCATAGCAGCGGGCCATCTGGTCGTATCGGGCAGCGAGGACATAGTCCTGATAGCGGCTGGCGTGGACATGTCGGTTCATGTCGATGTCGTCGGGACGGACCCGCAGCCCGGTCTCAAAGACGGTCCGCCCCAGGGCAATGTCGGTTCTCCAGTGGTGCACGGTGGATGGATCTCCCTGGAGGGAAGCCGATTGCCAGGCCAACGGAAAGACCAGGGACGCGTTGGAAGTCGACAGGGGAGGACCAGCCGGAAGACGGTCCCGCCCGGACCTGTCGACTCGAGTTCCAACACCGCCCCCGCCGCACGCGCCAACTGGCGACTCAATGCCAAGCCCAGACCGGAACCTCCGGCCTTCCCCGTGCTTCCGGGCTGGAAGAGATACGGCACCAGGGCGACCGGAATCCCGGGTCCCTCGTCGAGAACCCTGAAGACCAGACCGTCCGCCTCCTCGCCAAACGAGAGCACGATCACCCCCGCGCAGGGACTCGCCTCGAGTGCATTGACGACCAGGTTCTCGAGGACCACCAGGACCAGATTGGCGATGTGGTTGTCGACGGATCGGAGCGCCGAGGTCGAGCACTCGATCCGAACCTTCTTCTCTGCCGCCATGCGATGGAACCGCCGACAGAGATGATCGAAGATCTCCGGTGGTGTCAGTTCATAGCCCGGCAGGTCGGAGTCCTCCCGCAGGATCCGGGTCACCTCCTCGATGAGGGACTTCATGCGTCGCGTCGACTCGACCGCCGCGATCCAGTCCGACTCCGAAACCAGCTCTGGAGACCGGGTGGAGACGACCTGATGGAGCCCCGCCACGGGATTCCGGAGTCCGTGGAGCAGATGAGCCATCAGCGTGCCGAGGGCGGCGGTTCGGGCGGCGAATCCAAGCTCACCATGGGCCACCCTGAGATTCCTCCGGGTCTCCGCCAACCGGAAGGCCAGGAAAGCCATGGGGAGGGCCATGAGAATCCCCATCAGGATCACGCCCGAAAGACTCGGGGAGAGGGGCGGCTCAGGGCTGATGGCAGCCTCGGCGTCCGGGACCCGAACCACGAAAAGGAGGACCCCCCAACGGACAGAGGAGGAGCGGGGAGGGGCTGCCAATGCCTGCGCCTCAGGGGTGTCCCGGAACCGGAGAAATCTCGGCATGCCCCAGCCATCCCCAGGGGTTGCCAGGAACCCGAGCGTCCGATGCCATCGCCTGCCGCTTCCAGATCCGGATCGATTCCGTCCGGGACCCGACGGTTTTTCCGGATCCCCGGATCCGATCGCCTGCTGGTTGGAGTCTCTCACCGGATCTCAAGACGAGGAATCCGGTTGGATTCTTACGCACCTTGCTCGATCCAGTCCCCGGACAGGCCTCAGAGACCCAATGCGATCTGATCGGTCTTGGCCTCCACCGCCGTCTCAACCGTGGTCGGCCCGGAGGCGGACTTCGACCCATCTTTCCATCCGCCGAGGCGGTATCGGAGATAGTCGCGCGAGACCCCCAGCAGTCGGGCGGCGGCCGAGACATTGTCATGGGTCTGGACCAGCGCATGACGGATCAGGCGCAGGATCGCCTCCTCCAGCAGGAACCCCTGGTTCGGGAACCGGAAGAGCGGATTGAACCAGTCCCCGGGCACCATTCCGGTCGTGGGAAACGGCAGAGGCACCGGACGGGCCTCGGTCGGCACAGCGGGGCTGGCCCCCATCAGCTGATCCAGGTTCAACGCCTCCCCATCCTCGAACACCAGGGCTCGTTCCAGTTCATGGGCGAGTTCCCGGACATTGCCAGGCCATCCATAGGCCAGCACCCGACGACGCCCCGTCTCCGAGAGACACCGGGGTGGCAGCCGATGGCGTCGCGACAGGCGAGCGAGGAGCGCGTCGGCCAGCTGCAGCACGTCGTCGCCACGATCCCGGAGCGGGGGGAGGAGGATGCGATAGAGGTCGAGCCGATGATACAGGTCCTCCCGGAACCGGCCTTCCCGGACCAGTTCCTTGAGATCCCGGTTGGCGGCGGCGATGACGCGGACATCGACTGGGATGTCCCGGTTGCCACCCAGACGCCTCACCTTGTGGTCCTCGAGGGCGGTCAGGAGTTTCGCCTGCAGGGGAAGACTCAGCGAGGCCAGCTCATCGAGGAAAAGGGTCCCGCCATTGGCCGCCTCGAACAGGCCCATCCGGGCACTCCGGGCATCCGTGAAGGCGCCGCGTTCGTGTCCAAACAGCTCCGACTCCGCGAGGCCGTCGGGGATGGCGGCACAATTGGCTTCGACCAGGGGGCCGCCAGATCTCGGCCCCTGTCCGTGGATCCAGCGAGCGATCGTCGTCTTGCCGGTGCCCGTCTCCCCCTGGATGACCACCGGCGGCAGATGGGCGCCATTGGTATGGAGCCGTTGGTCCGCCACGAGGATCCTCTGCAGCTGCGTCTCCAGGGCCCCCAATGATCGACCGAAGAAGAAGGAGGATTCCGGGGAATCCTTGCGGCGGTGTTCCGTGATGCGGGCGGCCTGCTTCTGCTGGCGGGCCCGGGCCATCACGAGGGCCAATGCCTCGGGTTCAAAGGGCTTCGTGAGATAATCCAAGGCCCCCAGCTTCATCGCCTCCACCGCGCCCGCCACCCCGCTGTCGCCGGTCATGACCACGGTTCCCGTGTTCGATCCCAACACCCCCTCCCGGAGCAGATCGATCCCCCGGCCGTCGGGGAGGTTCACGTCGATCAGGACGAAATCGAAGCTCAGGTCCTGTGCCATTTGACGGGCACCCCGGATGGAGTCGGCGCCGGAGACATCAGCCCCCAGACGTTCGAGGGAGGATGCGATGTGACGGCGCAGCAGGGGTTCATCCTCCACCACCAGGATGCTCAAACCAGAAAGGACGGGAGTCGCCATGGGACGTCCATCATGGAGGACGATCCCGGACCCAACAAATTTGGTTGGTCCGTGCGAGTCGAGACCTGGGATCGGGTAGGAGGCGGGGATGTTGCCACCCCCGCCGTCCTCCCACACCACCGGACATACGGTTCCGTATCCGGCGGTTCATGAAGACCGAAGCTCGCGCTTCAGAGTCAGCCA
>JBDLQQ010000275.1:0-7275 GCA_039800465.1 Verrucomicrobiota bacterium | reverse complement strand
CCCGGTCCAGTACCGGATCCGTAACGTCGACCAGTGGGCCTATCAGGCGAGTGATCCGCAGGAGCTGCTCCAGCGCCTCGCGACCGGGGCTGTCGTCCGGTACCTGGTCAGCGTCGACATGAACGAGATCATGAGCCACGGCCGCATGGCGGCCGGTCAGGCGCTCCAGAAGCGGATCCAGAGCGAGGCCGACGCCTTGAAGCTCGGGGTCGAGGTGGTCTTCGTCGGTCTCCAGGACATCCATCCCCCGATGGGCACCAAGGAGAACCAGGTGGCGGCCGCCTTCGAGCAGGTGATCGGGGCGATCGCCGAGAAGGAGGCGAAGATCCTCGAGGCCGAGGGGTATCGCGCCGAGACACTCCCGCTGGCCCAGGCCCGCGCCGTGGTCACCAACAACGTCGCCCGCGCCGCCGCCGTGGTCCGTGTGGAGGACGCTGCAGGTCGGGCCGCCCAGTTCATCGGACAGCTCAAGGCCGATGCCGCCGCGCCGACCGTCTACCGGCAGCGCACCTACCTCGACACCCTCGCCAAGGCCTCTGCCGGCACCCGGAAGATCGTCATCGGACCGACCAACACGAGCGACATCCTGATGTTCAACCTCGAGGACAAGCTCCGCACGGACCTTGGCGACATCGCCATCGACACACCGCCAGCCAAGAAGTGATCCCTTTCCCGGAGAACCGACCGAACCGAAACCACTCCTGAATTCCCGAGCCCATCGCCCGTGAAAAACTCCCGTCTCTCCTTCGTCGTCGGAGGCCTGCTGCTCCTGCTGTTCATGGCCCTCCTGTTCTGCTTCCAGGTGCGCAACACCGAGGTGGCCGTCGTGACCACCTTCGGGCGCTACTCCCGGGACATCGCCGATCCCGGGCTCTACTTCCGGCTGCCGGTGCCGATCCAGAGCGTCTACCGGTTCGACAACCGCCTGCAGAACTTCGAGCGGAAGTTCGAGCAGTCGACGACGCGCGACGCCCGGAACCTCCTCGTCACGATGTACGTGGGCTGGCGGATCGAGAGTGCCCGCAAGTTTCTCGAGCTCTTCGGGGGCGACACGGCCAAGGCCGAGAACACCCTCGAGGGTCTCGTCAGCAACGCCAAGAACGCCGTCATCGGCCGCTATGTGTTTAGCGACCTCATCTCGCCGGATCCCAACGCGGTGAAGTTCGACCAGTTCGAGGCGGACGTCCTGAAGGAGATCGCCGGACCGGCCTCGGAGAAGTACGGCATCAAGATCGAGCTGGTCGGGGTCAAGCAGCTCGGCCTGCCCGAGGCGATCACGGGTAAGGTGTTCGAGCGCATGCGCGCCGAGCGGGACCGCCTTGTGAAGCAGTACCAGGGCGAGGGCAATGCCCGGGCCCAGGAGATCCGCAGCGAGGCCGACCGCAAGCGGGACGAGGTGTTGGCCAAGGCCCGCGCGGATGCCCTCCGGGTCATGGGTGAGGCCGACGCCCAGGCCTCCAAGGAGCTGGCGATCCTCGAGAAGAATCCCGGTCTTGCCGTGTTCCTCTACCAGGTCAACGCCCTCAAGGAGTCGCTCCGCGAGCGGACCACCCTGTTCCTCGACCAGAAGACCGCACCGTTCAACCTGCTGTCGGGCGACAGGTCGAAGCCCACGGCCAACCCCTGAGTGCCATGGCGGATCCCCTCTCCCCCAAGAAGCCGATCCGGCTGACGCCCACCGCCGCCACCAGCGCGGATGACGCGTCCAGCCAGGCGCTCAACGAGGCGCTGGGCAGCAGCTTCCTGCTCGTCCGGATCCTGGTGTTCGTCCTGCTCGGCGCGTTCGTCTTCTCCTGCGTCTTCACCGTCGAGCCCAACGAGGTCGCCGTCGTCCTCCGCTTCGGCAAGCCCCGGGGCACCGGGGCCGAGGCCCTGCTCCGTCCCGGACTCCAGTGGGCCCTGCCGTATCCCATCGATGAGATTGTCCGGATCCGCGTCGGCGAGACCAAGGTCGTCCGCGCCTCGAACGCCTGGTACGCCGTGGCCCCCGGTGAGGAGGCCATCGGTTCCGAACCCATGGCCCAGGCGACCCTCGCACCGGGAGTCGACGGCTACACTCTCACCAGTGACGGCAACATCCTGCACGTCCGGGCGGCAATGAAGTACCGGGTCGCAGATCCCGTGGCCTATGCGTTCCGGTTCCAGGACGTCACCAACCTCCTGGCGAATGCCCTCAACAACGCCCTCTACCAGAGCAGCGCGCGTTTCACCGCGGATGATGCCCTGTACCTCGAGCCCACCGCGTTCCGCGAGGCCATCTCGACCCGGATGCGCAACCTCATCCAGCGGTTCTCGGTCGGCATCACGGTCGACGAGATCGTGGTCGAGACCCGGACGCCCCAGTACGTGAAGCAGGCGTTCGACTCCGTGATCTCGGCCCAGCAGGACCGGTCGAAGAAGGTCAACGAGGCCGAGGGCTACTACAACGAGCGCGTCCGCACCGCCGAGGGCGAGGCGGCCGCACTCCGCGCGGGGGGCATCGTCTCGAGCAACGCGCTCGTGCAGGCGGTCTCCGCCGAGGCCAAGTACTTCCAGGATCAGCTGCCGTATTTCGAGCGGGCCCCGGACCTCCTCAAGACCCGGCTGCGCATCGAGGCCCTCGCCCAGATCCTCACCAACGCCCCCGACAAGTTCTTCATCCCCGACCGTGCCGACGGTGCGTCGCGGGAACTGCGGATCCAGATCAACCGGGAACCCCTGACCCCGGTCCGACGGGATCCGAACGCGCCGATCAACCCGTAGTACGCCTCCAACGCCCACCCGAATTCGCCATGCAAGTCACCTCCCTCCTGTCCCGCGAGAAGGCGCCCGGCTGCGCCGAGTGCGGCCACGACCACGGCGGCCTCGAGCACACCCACACGAACGTCAAGCTCACCGAGACGATCATCGGCCTGATCTTCGTGCTGAACTCCTTCGTCGTGGAGTGGGTGTTCCAGCGGGGCGCGACCGTCGCCGGCCTGAGCGCCATGGTGGGGGCGATCATCCTCGGGTTCCCCATCCTCAGGGTGGCCTATCTGGATCTCCGCCGCGGGATCCTCAGCATCAACGAGCTGGTGGCGCTGGGCGTCCTGGCGTCCGCCTCCACCGGGGACTTCCGCACCGCCGGCATCGTCGCCTTCTTCATGCTCACCGGTGAGATCATCGAGACCCGCACCGCCGCCGGTGCCCGCGCCTCGATCGAGTCGCTGGTGAAGATCACCCCGACCAAGGCCCGGCGTCTCGTGAATGGACGCGAGGAGGAGGTGCCCTCGAGCGAGCTCAAGGTCGGCGATGTCATCCGGGTCCGTCCGGGCGACAACATCGCGGCCGATGGCGTCATCGTCTCGGGCCAGGGATCGCTCAACCAGGCCAACATCACCGGTGAATCGCTGCCGGTCGACAAGGGGGCAGGGGACCCTGTCTTCGCCGGCACCATCAACCTCACCGGGGCGCTCGAGGTGAAGGTCACCAAGGCGGGGCAGGACACCACGCTGGGCCGGGTCCGGGAACTGATCCTCGCGGCGGAGAAGACCAAGCTGCCGTTCATGCGGATCATCGACCAGTACATGCACTTCTACACGCCGCTGGTGCTGGTCATCGCGGCACTGGTCTGGGCCTTCACCAAGGACCTCGACCGCGTCATCGCGGTGCTCGTCGTCGCCTGTCCCTGCGCGTTCATCCTGGCCACCCCGAGCGCCATGGTGGCCGCCCTCAGCGCCGCCGCCCGCCTCGGCATCCTCGTGAAGAACATCGCCGACCTCGAGGCGGCTGCGCGGATCACCGCCTTCGTGTTCGACAAGACCGGCACCCTCACGTCGGGCAAGCTGGTCGTCAGCCGCCTCAACCCGCTCGGCGGGATCGCCCCGGCCGAGCTGCTCCGCCTCGCGGCGAGCGTCGAGCAGTTCTCCAGCCACCCGACCGCCAAGGCGCTCGTCCAGCTCGCCCAGGAGGCCGGCGTCCCGCTGTCCTCCGCCACCGATTTCAAGGAGACCGCCGGCCGCGGCGTCAGCGCCTCGATCGACGGCTCCCGGCTCCTCATCGGACGCGCCGCGTTCCTGAAGGACCAGGGCGTGACCGGGGACATCCTCGGGACGGTCGACCTCGACGAGGCGGCCGGGCTCAGCCTGCTCTTCATCGCCCGCGGCACCGAGTGCATCGGCTGGGTCGGCCTGCAGGATCAGGTCCGTCCCGAGGCGGGTCAGGCGCTCAAGGAACTCCAGGAGGCGGGGATCAACCGGCTCTCGATGGTCAGCGGTGACCGCAAGCCCGTCGCCGAGCGCGTCGCGGCCGAGATCGGCATGCCCGAGGTCGTGGCCGAGTGCCTGCCGCAGGACAAGGTCGAGTTCGTCCGGGCCGCGAAGTCCCGTGGCCATCGCGTCGCGGTGGTCGGCGACGGCGTCAACGACGCGCCGGCCCTCGCCGCGGGCGACATCAGCATCGCCATGGGCGCCGCGGGTAGCGAGGTGGCGATCCACTCCGCGACCATCGCCCTGATGAACAACGATCTCCGGCGCCTGCCCTTCCTGATCCGCCTGTCCCGGATGGCGCGGTCGGTGATCAACCAGAACTTCCTGTTCGGCGTGATCTTCATCGTCGGTGGCCTCGCCGCCGCCGCGAAGGGCTACCTGAACCCCATCGTCGCCGCGATCCTCCACAACGCCGGGTCGCTGATCGTGGTCTTCAACAGCGCCCGCCTCGTCCGCCAGGGCGAGGAGCTGGAGCCGATGGCGGCCACGCCCGAGGAGTCGCCCACCGACACCCCCACCGCGTCGCCGGCCAAGGTGGAGCTGATCCCCCAGCAGGCCTGACCGGCCCGGAACACCCCGTTCCATCCCGTTCTCCCCACGCGCTCCCATGGACCCCAATGCTCCCCACGCCGCGTCGACCGCCTCGTCCGAGGTCGTAATCCGCGCGGTCGGCCTCACCAAGGTGTTCAAGGACTTCTGGGGCCGTCCCAAGGCGCGCGCCGTCAACAACGTCGACTTCGAGGTCCGCCGTGGCGAGGTGTTCGGACTGCTCGGGCCCAACGGCTCCGGCAAGAGCACCACGATCAAGATGATCCTCGGGCTGCTCTACCCGACCAAGGGCGCCATCTCGGTCTTCGGCGAATCGCCCCGCGATGTGAGGACCAAGGCCCGGATCGGCTACCTGCCGGAGGAGAGCTACCTGTACCGGTTCCTGAACCCCGGCGAGACGCTCGACTTCTTTGGCAACCTCTTCCAGCTCGACGCTAGGGAACGCCAGCGCCGCACCGAGCAGCTCATCGAGATGGTCGGCCTCAATCAGGCCCGGACCCGCACGGTGGGTGAGTTCTCCAAGGGCATGCAGCGCCGCATCGGCCTCGCCCAGGCGCTGATCAACGATCCCGACCTCATCATCCTCGACGAACCCACGGCGGGCCTCGACCCGATCGGATGCCATGAGATCAAGCAGCTCATCCTCACCCTCGCCCGGCGCGGGAAGACGGTCATCCTCAGCAGCCACCTGCTGGCCGACGTCGAGGACGTCTGCGACCGCGTCGTGATCTACTACGGCGGGCGGATCCAGGCCCAGGGAACCCTGAAGGAGCTGTTGGCGGATCCGGACGAGGTCCAGATCACGGCGCCCAACCTTCCACGGGAGACCCTCGACCAGGTGCTGAAGATCCTCCGCAAGGAGGGGGGAGACCGGGTCCGTCTGGACACCCCGACCCGCAATCTCGAGAGCTACTTCCTGGGTGTCGTCGAGCGGGCCCGGGCCGCGGCCGAGACCAGCGGCGCGACCAGTGGACATCAGGTCGCCGAATTCATCGCCGGACAGGCCGAGGCCTCGGCCAGCCAGTCTGAACGCGTCCTCGATCGTCTCGCCCGTCCGACAGCCCCCATCGCCGCCCCCGCGGAGGTCCAGCAACCCGCGGCCGCGGTCGACCAGGCCCGGTTGGACTCGCTGTCGCGCAAGACGGAACCCACGGCTCCCGCCGCCCCCGCGGCCCAGGCCGCCCCGGAGGCGCCCAAGCCGGTCGACCTGTCGAAGGCCAACGAGAAGCTGTCGGGCCTGCTCGGCAAGAAACCCTGAGGACCTCCTCATCGTATCCGTTGTCCGGAGATGACCTCGCACTTTGAGATCTACGAGAACGACGCCCGGGAGCAGGTCGCCCTGCGCCGGGGGTTCTACTGGATCGCCGCCCTGCTGGACTGGATCTGGCTGCTTGCCAAGGGACTGTGGGTCGAGGGCATCGTGACCGCGTTGGTCAACGCCGTGGGCCTGCTGTTCCTGTACCTGGGGCAGGCCGGATGGGGTCTGAGCATGGCCTTCCAGGTCGGCCTGGGTCTGGGGATCGGCTTTGCCGGACGTCGTCTCGCCCAGCTCTCGCTGGAACGGCGGGGCTACTACTACCGCTGCACCATTGACGCCCGCGACGGGGCTGGGGCCATCGCCAAGCTGGCGGCCGTCGGCGGGAACCCCCTGCCGGAATGGCGCGCGCGCCGGATGTTCGTGGTGCCGGACGTGGTGCCGCGATCGGTCCGTGGGCTGGCGGCGGTGATGCTGCTCACCCTCAAGGCCGCCTTCCGGTTCCGGCTGGTCGTGGTGCTCCTCATCCTCCTGCTCGCGGTCGTGATCCTCCTGCCGGTCATGATCAAGCACGATGGCTCGGCGCAGGGGTTCACCCAGATCCTCATCACCTACACGCTCACGAGCATCACCAGCCTCCTCGGCTTCGCCACACTCTGGCTGGCCTGCGGGACGCTGGCCCGCGACGTGGAGGACGCCACCATGCAGGTGGTCTGCACCAAGCCGATCCCACGCTGGCAGATCTGGCTCGGAAAATGGGCAGGGATCATGGTCCTCAACGGCGCCTTCCTCGCCATCACCGGCACCGCCCTGTTCCTCCTCCTGAACTGGAAGGCCTCGGGCCTGTCACCGGCCCAGCAGCAGGTCCTCCGCAACGAGGTCCTCGTGGCGCGTGGGACCCTCCGGGAGACGCCTCCCGACTACGACGCGGACGTCGAGAAGCTCTACCAGGAACGGTTGTCCCAGAACGCGGCATCGGTCACCGACGCCAAGGACCGGAAGTTCCTCCGCGACCAGATCCTCGAGGGACTGAAGGCGGGGGATCAGTACATCACCCCCGGGCAGTACCGGATCTGGCGGGTCCGGTTCGGCCCGCTCGCCGCGCAGATGAAGGACCAGCCGCTGCAGCTGCGGGTGAAGTACTACTCGCCCGACTCACCGGGCTCCGCGACCCCGCACCGGTTCGAGTGGAACGTCGGCAGCGAGACCCGGAAGCCGAAGACCTTCGTGAACAGCTTCGGGCCG
>JBDLQQ010000274.1:0-3823 GCA_039800465.1 Verrucomicrobiota bacterium | reverse complement strand
CCCGATCGTCGACCGGCACCCCATGGTGGTGGGCTCCGTAGGCGCAGGCGTAGAACCGGAGCCCTTTCGTCCGGAGTGCCTGCAATTCGGGGTGACCTACACCGGCGACGGCCGCATCGATGCAATACAGGTAGACCACGCAACCGGTCTCCAGTGCAGTGGCCGCGAACCGGACCCCGTGCAGGAAGGCGGGGGCCTCGGGCGGGGCAGAGATCAGGATCCCGAGTTTTCTCTCCGCGAACGACATCTGGAGACAGGAAACGGGATGGAGGACCGAATGTCAAAATCCGCCGGAAGGACAGGACTGCCGGGAGGTCCGGATCGGGTGCCCGATTCCCCCTCAGATCCTCCCGCCGATCGCCTGCTGCTGCTGTTGCTGTTGCTGTTCCTCCTGCTGCACCAGGATCTCGGCCTCGAGGTTCTGGAACGGTTGGAAGATGTAGGCGTTGAAGAGGGCGTTGCCGATGTCGATCAGTTGGATCTGCAGCGCATCGATGTACTGGTGCAGACCAAGGATCTGGAACACTTCGTCGATCGTCCCGAATTGGAGTTGGGCCACCAGTCGACCGGCCAGTTTCTCGGCGTCGTTGCAGAAGCGCCCCTCGGCGACTCCGGAGATCCTCCGCAGCGAACGGTTCAGCCGCTCGACACAGAACTTCACCGAACGGGGGAAATTGTCGGAAAGGAGGAGGAAGTCGGCGACCAATCGCGGATGGACCTCCGCACCGTGGATCGCCTTGTAGGCATCCCAGGCGCTGCAGGAGTGCAGGACCGAAGCCCAGGCGAGCGCATCGACCTGGCTCACGGTGGCCGGGATCCCTCGCTCCGGCAAGGTGCCATGCCGCACGTCCAGGATGCGGGAGGTCATGTCGGCCCGCTCGAGGAACTTTCCGGCCTGCAGGAACAGCCAGCCTTCGTTGTGGGGTATGGTCGCGTCGGTCAGGCCCTGGAGGGTCAACGAGCTGGACTTGGCCTGCTGGAGGAAGTCGAAGGGACTGGTCTCCCAATCTTCACGCGCCTTTTGAGAATGCAGGTACAGGTAAAGCCGGTTGAGCTCCTCCCAGATGTCGGCGGTCAATTGGTCGCGCACCATGCGGGCGTTCTCGCGCGCCTGCGAGATGGACGAGACGAGCGAGTTGGTGTTGCGAGGCTCGAACACCAGGTAATCGGTCACCGTCTCCGCCGTCGCCACATCCTTGAACTTCCAGAACGCGGACGCATCGCCCGTCGCTTCGATGATCGGCAGCCAGTGCTCTGAGAACTGCTGCGAGTTCATGTTCCGATGGTCGAGCAGCAGCTGCAGGTTGACATCGACGATGCGAGACGTGTTGTCGGCGCGCTCGATGTAGCGGGACATCCAGTAGAGTGAATTGGCGACTCGGGAGAGCATGGGCGTTCGGGGGATGGGGTTGCGGTTATTCGTCTCCGTAGAGCACCCACGTGTCTTTGCTGCCGCCGCCTTGGGAGGAATTCACCACCAGCGACCCCTTGGTCAGCGCCACCCGGGTCAAGCCGCCCGGAATGATCACCGTCTTCTCGCCGTAGAGGATGTAGGGCCGCAGGTCGATGTGCCGCGGTTCGAAGCGCCCCCCTCCGACATGGGTCGGGTGCGTCGACAGATTGATCATGGGTTGGCCGATGTAGTTCCGCGGATCCTTTTCGATCGCCCCCCGGAAGGCCTCCCGTTCCGCGGCCGATGCCATCGGGCCCATGAGCATTCCGTAGCCGCCGGACTCGTTGGCGGCTTTGACCACCAGCTTGTCGAGGTTGGCGAGCATGTATTTGCGGTCGGCCTCTTCGCTGGCGAGGTAGGTGGGCACATTCGGGATGATCGGGTCTTGATCGAGGTAGTATTTGATCATCCTCGGGACGAAGTAATACATCACCTTGTCATCGGCGATGCCCGTGCCGATGGAGTTGGCCAGCGAGACGTTGCCGGAGCGATAGGCGTGCACCAGGCCCGGCACGCCGAGCATCGAATCCCGTCGGAAGACCGTGGGGTCGATGAAGTCGTCGTCCACGCGACGATAGATCACGTGCACCGGTTGCAGTCCCTTCGTGGTCCGCATGAATACGCGGGCATCCCGCACTACCAGGTCACGGCCTTCCACGATCTCAATGCCCATCTCGCGGGCCAGGTAGGTATGCTCGAAGTAGGCCGAGTTGTAGGCACCCGGAGTGAGCAGCACCACGGTCGGGTCGGCCACGCCCGCTGGCGCGATGTGCTGCAGCATCTTGAGCAGTTCCTGGGGATACTGGTCGACCGGGCGCACGCCCACGCTCTCGAACATCGCCGGGAAGGTTCGCTTCATGGCGCGGCGATTCTCGAGAACGTAACTGACCCCGGACGGGCAGCGGCCGTTGTCTTCGAGCACCATCCACTGTCCATCGCCTCCCCGGATCAGATCGGAGCCGCAGATGTGGATGTAGATGTCCTTCGGGACGTTGAAATGGACGATCTCACGGCGGAAGTGCTTGGCCGACAGGACGAAGTACGAGGGGATGACCCCGTCCTTGAGGATGCGCTGTTCGTGGTAGATATCGTGCAGGAACAGGTTCAACGCCGTGATGCGCTGGACGAGTCCCCGCTCGAGATATTCCCACTCCTTGGCGGAGATGATCCGCGGCATCAGGTCGAACGGGAAGATCTTCTCGGTGCCGGCCGAGTCGCCATAGACATTGAAGGTGATGCCTTGGCGGAGGAATGCCGTGTCCACGGCGCGTCGGCGGTCGTCGAAATCCTCAGGGGTGATCTGCTGGAAGCGCTGCGCGAAGGCTTCGTAGGGTTTCCGGAAGCTTCCGGTCTGCGGGGACATCTCGTCGAAGTAGCCGCTCGGGTCGTAAGCGCTCAACACGAACGAAGGCTACACCCGGAAGTGTGCCTGTAAAATCACTGAATGGGCTGGGGGATGTTGAAAACGATTCATGGTTACAACGAAATCTATTCAATCGTCTCATCTCCTGCCGGATCGTGCGGCCCGGGAATCCGGCCCGCGATCAGTGCCGAGCTTCAAGCCGGTACAGATGGCTCTGGGTGCGTACCCAGATCGCCTCCCCGGCGGCCGCGGGCGAGGCCATGCAGCCTCCATCGAGCCGATTGTCGGCGAGTCGGCGGAACGTGCGGTCGGCGGCGATCACCACCGCGGTGCCACTCTCGCTGAAGCAGTAGACCCGGTCCCGCGTGGCCAACGGCGAGGCCGAGTAATTGCCTCCGAGGCGTTCGCTCCAGACGAGCTTGCCGGTGCTGGCTTCCCAGCAGTTCGCGACGCCGCCGTCCTCGACCCCGAAGAGGAGGTCGCCGACGAGGGTCAGGGAGGGCTTCTTGGGGGTGCCGCGCTTGGATTTCCATGCCAGCCCCAGTCCTGCGGGGGCGGCAGCCTCGCCGTTCGCATCCAGTACGGCGCCTGCGCTTCCCGGGCGGATGGCGAGGGTTTGTCCCTGGGACCAACCGCTGGGCACGAAGACCAGGCCGTGCCCGAGCACCGGGCGGGTTCCAGCCGAATGGCTGGTGCGTTCCTCGACGCGCCAGAGTTCGCGTCCGTCACGGGCATCGAGTCCGTACACCGCCTTGGCACCCTGCGTGATCAGGTGAGGGACGCCGCCGACCGTGGTGACCGCACAGGTGGCGAAGGCCTTGCGCATGTCGCCGTCGGCCTCGGGTTTGCCGTTGGCTCCGAGATCCTTGTGATCGATCGAGCGGTCCTTCTGCCACCGGGTGGCCCCGGTCTTGGCGTCCAGTGCCACGACGAACTGTCGCTCGCTGCCGTCGAAATTCAGGTACAGCACCCCCGCGTGCAGGATGGGAGACGAGCCCGCCCCGCGG
>JBDLQQ010000273.1:0-15749 GCA_039800465.1 Verrucomicrobiota bacterium | reverse complement strand
GGGTCGCGATGTACTGCCAGAGAGGGTGCCAGGCGATCTCGGACTGGAGGGCCGGGACCCGGTCGAGACCGAAGGTGAGGAGTTCACGGTTCTGGTCGATGAACCGCCGGTGCGACTCGGCCAGCACGTCCGTCTGGTTGGTGGACACCAGGGTGGTGTTGGTCTGGGCGTGGACCGATCCGATGAGGAGCAGGGCGAGGGCGAGCAGGGGGAGGAGGAAGAGTCGTTCTCCGGTGAGGCGTCGTTTCATGTCGTTGCGATGGGACGGATGGGTAATCGGCGAGGCGTTGGTTTGCAAGGGGTGGGCACTCCGGTCCGGTCGGTGTCCGAACCCCGGCGGGTCAGGTGCCCGAAGCGAGCCAGGGCAGATGGCTGAGGAGGGCCTTGTGGACGACTGGGATCTCGAGCGATTCCAGGTCGGTCTGGGCTGGCACCAGGCGGATGTCGCCGCCCCGAGGCGACCAGACCTGGGCCCGGCTGGGACCCCAGAGCGCGATGCCCGGGAGTCCGAGGGCTGCGGCGAGGTGGGTGATGCCTGAGTCGTGTCCCAGGAAGCCGCGGCAGCCACGGAGGCGTTGAGCCACCGTGACGAGAGGTTGGGATCGGAGGATCTCCCGCCGTTCCTGAGGAAGCCGGGCTGCCAGCCGCTCCAGTCGGCCCTCCTCGGCCTCGCCTCCGACGAGCAGCACCCGCGCCACCGAACCGTCCATCACCTGGTCGAGCAGGGTGGCCCAGCGGTCCTCGGGCCAGTTCTTCCTGGGGCTTCCCGAGCCGGGATGGACCGCGAGGGTGTTCGGTTGTCCCGGGTGCTGCAGGGGGGGTGCCAGTCTTGGGACGGGATCGGCATCGAAGATCGCCAGCCGCTGGAGGACGTCGAGGATCTGATCCGTGGCGTGGCGGTCAGTGGTCTCGTCCGGTCGATGGAGCCCTTGGAGGAACTGGGCCTTGGAGACGGAGGCGATGTTGCTCTGGAAGATCAGGTCGGGGTCGTACAGGTGACTGATGATCAGGTGGAAGCCTGAGAAGAAGGCCGAGAGGGACGGGTCGAGGACGGATCCTGCGGCGAAGAATCCCGCGAGGGGGCGGGAATCGATCGGATGGACGGCCTCCACCAGTCCATGGGCCCTGGCGAGATCGGCGATGTGGGGATATCCGAGGACCTCGATCCGGTTCCCCGGCAGTCGGGATCGGAGCGCGGCGAGGAGGGGCAGGGTGACGAGGAAGTCGCCGATGGCCCCGCCGCGGATGACAAGGATCCGTCCCTTGTCGGCGGTGGGGTCTTGGGAGGGTGAGGTCATGAACGCGTGGTGGGAGATCGTGCGGTCCCGCGACCCGTCCGTCAGGTGGGAACTCCTCCGGCATTCCGGAGGGGATCGATCGATGCGTGTCGAAACTTGTTCGACGGGGTCCCTGCCCGATAGGGTCCGGGGGTGCGGCGTTGGGGGAGACTCGAGAGTCTGGCCCCGGGCCGCAGGGATCCGATCCATGACGACCGCCATCTCCTCCGCCTCCAATCCTGCCTCCGCCTCCTCCCCGGTGGACCTCCGTCACCGGCACCACACGCTCCGGCAGGGCCGTTCCTTCATCCAGAACCTCGGGCTAGCGCTGCAGCGGTGGCTCGAGGCTCGGGTTGCCGCCGCCTCCCCGTTGGGCGACCCCCACATCTATCGGAAGACTGATTTCCCGTGGGCATCGGAGATCGAGAAGGACTGGCAGCAGGTCCGGAAGGAGCTGGATGCGGTGATGGTATTCCGGGACCGCATGCCGAGCTTCCAGGACATCCTGAAGGAGGTGGGCATGATCCAGTCGGACAACAACTGGAAGACCTATTTCCTCTGCGGCATCGGCATGGACTGCTCCGAGAACGCGAAGCGGTGTCCGGAGACGATGCGCCTCCTGTCGAAGATCCCCGGGGTGACCACGGCGTTCTTCAGCATCCTCTCGCCGGGCAAGCACATCCCGGCCCATCGGGGTGCCTGGAACGGCATCCTCCGGCTCCATCTCGGCCTGATGGTCCCGGAGCCGAGGGAGAAGGTGAAGATCCGGGTCGGCAACGACTTCTACTCGTGGCGCGAGGGTGAGGCGTTCATCTTCGACGACACGTTCAACCACGAGGTCTGGAACGACACGGAGGGATACCGGGTGGTCCTGTTCGTCGACTTCCCGAGGCCGTTGAACCAGCCCTGGCGTTTCTTCAACGAGCGGATCCTGAAATGGGGCGCCCTCGCGCCGTTCCTCCGCGAGGCCGGGGAGAAGCAGAAGAAGTGGCAGGATCTTCTCTGGAAGAAGTCGTGAGGGATCGGGATTGGCGACCATGAGACATCCACACTCCGTAACGGCGCATTTCGCGGGCGAATGGGACGAGTCGCGGGTCCGTCGCTGGGCGGAGTCGGTGCGCGGCCGTCTCGACGCTCCCGGGGTGACCCTGGGGATCGTCTTCATGACCCCGGCGTTCTTCGGCGTGGCGGCGGAGGTCCTCGACCTCGTGAGGCTGCATGCGAGGGTCCCGACCCTCGTCGGCTGCTCGAGTCAATCGCTCATCGCCAATGGCGAGGAGTTCGAGGACCAGCCGGGTCTGGTGCTCCAGCTCTTCCATCTGCCGGGGGCGGACCTCAGGGCGGTCCACTTCGGGCAGGAGGCCATGGAGTCGTGTGAGACGGAGTCCGACTGGCATCGCATGACCGGTGTGCTGCCGGGGGATTGCCGAGGCTGGCTCATCTTGGCGGATCCCTTCAACCTCGACGGCGAACGATGGTTGCGGGCCTGGAATGCGGCCTATCCCGGGATCCCGAGCGTCGGTGGACTGGCCGGTGGGGTCTTCGAGGATCAGACCACCCAACTGTACCTCGATGGCGCCGTCCATGAGCAGGGGATCGTGGCCCTCAGCATCGGAGGCGGGGTCCGTCTTGAGACCGTGGTCTCCCAGGGGTGCAGCCCGATCGGCTGCCCGTGGACGATCACCCGGGCGGATCGGAACCTGATCTTCACGGTGGGGAACCGGCCGGCCTATGAGGTGTTGCTGGAGACGGTGAACGGCCTGTCCAAGGAGGAGCAGGGCCGGGTCCAGGGCAACCTGTTCGTGGGCTTTGCCAGCAACGAGTACCAGGAGGAGTTCCAACGGGGGGACTTTCTGGTCCGCAACCTGATCGGGGCCAATCCGGAGAGCGGCATGCTGGCGGTCGGGGCTGTTCCCAGGACGGGGCAGACGATGCAGTTCCACCGTCGGGATTCCGAGTCGGCCTCGGAGGATCTGGTCGCGGCCCTGGCGTCTGCCCGGGACCGGCTCCAGGGCGGCACGGTGTTCGGGGGGGTGCTTGGCGTCTGCAACGGCCGCGGTTCCGGGCTCTTTGGACGTCCCAACCACGACGCGGGGCTGGTGCAGGAGCAGCTGGGACCGCTGGCGGTGTCGGGGTTCTTCTGCAACGGGGAACTCGGACCGGTGGGCCGCAGGAACTTCCTCCACGGCTACACGGCATCGCTCGGGCTTTTCGTCACCGCGTGAACACCGAAACCCACCCCGATGGAGCCGGCCATCCGGCGACCGATCCTGGTGTCCGTCTTCCGCCCGACATCCTGTCCAGACTCGATCTCGAGGCGCTCTTCCCCGGGTTGGACGGTGTGGAGGTCGAGCTGGGATCCGGGGACGGTTCCTTTCTGGCGGAGCATGCGGCCCAGAATCCGGGGCGTGGGTTCCTCGGGGTGGAACGTCTCCTGGGGCGGCTCCGCAAGCTCGAGCGCAAGGCTCAGCGGCGGGGTTTGTGCAACCTGCGGGTGCTCCGCCTCGAGGCCGCCTACGTGCTGCGCTGGAAGCTGGCGTCGGCGACGGTCTCGGCCCTCCACGTGTATTTTCCAGATCCCTGGCCCAAGCGGCGCCACTGGAAACGGCGGCTGGTCAACGGGCCCTTCGTGGAGGAGACCGCACGGATCCTGAGGCCCGGTGGCCGGGTCTTCCTGCGCACCGACAACGAGCCCTACTTCGAGCAGATGCGGGAGGTCTTTGGGAGGAGCGACCGGTTCGTGGAGGTGGAATTCCCGGCGGGTCTCGCGGGCGTGGTCACGGACTTCGAGCGTGAGTTCAACGCCCGGGGCATCCCGACCCGTCGGGTTGCCTATGAGCTTTCGGGTGGGGCTGGGCTTGCCAATCGGACCGGTGGCGAACCAAGTTGAGCGGAGATGATCCGGACGCTGTTCCTCGCGCTGCTGGTGTTCCTGCCCGCGTTCCGCGGGCTTCGACTGCTCGGGCAGGAGGGGCAGGGCGCCCCCGTGTCGGCGTCTGGCCTCACGGATCGACAGGAGAAGGTGCTTCAGGGCGTGGCGCGGGGACGCTATGGGGGGCGCTGGCAGGAGCTGACGGACGACCAGCTGGCCGCCCTGCAACGTCGCGCTGACGCCTACCTGGAACGGCTGTCCCGTCGGCATCTCCGGGAGGGGCTGGTCGTCAGCCTCCGGCTGGATGGACCCACGAATGGCGCTCCGGTGGCCTACGAGGCCCTGGAGCTCTCGGCGGCACAGACGGGCTACCTCCTCGGGGTCGAGGCCTTGCGTTTCGCCGTCACTCGAGATGCCCGGCCGATGGTGGGCATCAGCAACCTCCTCACGGGAGTGGATCGGCTCCTGACCTCGGGGCCGCGTCCGGGTTTCCTCCCTGTGTTCGTCGGCGCGGCAGCGGATCCGGCATATCGGGCTGTCTTCCCGGGATATGGCGGCGAGGACCCGAAACGCCCGGGGTTCGGGCGGTGGGCGCGCGAGGGGACGGGGTCGAACAGCGTGCCCGTGGTCTGGCTGGGGGGGGCGGACCGGGAGGCCTATGCGGCGCTCAATCTGGGCCTGGGCCTAGTCCACAAGCTGGTGCGTGACACCACGATCCGGGAACGGGTCACGCGGTCGGTCGGGATGATGCTGGAGCGGCTCAGGGAGGATGGGTGGCGGATCGATGACGGCTGTGGGCGGACGAATTTCGTGACCCCGCTCCTCAAGGCGGCGCTGCTCTGCACCGGGGCGAATACCGAGCCGAGGATCTACCTGGCGCCCTATCGCACGACGGTGGCCGAGGCCCTGGAACTGCCCTCTCCCGCCCTGACCCGTTATGGCGTGTATTCCCGCAACGTCTCCACCTTCGCCAATCTCTTCCTGATGGCCCGCCTCGATCCCGATTCCTCCCGGGTGGAGATCTTCCGTCAACGGCTCACCCAGCTGTGGGACGATGCGGAGCCGGATCTGAACCCCGTCCTCGCCGCGCTCTTCATGGATGCCTTCGAGCGGCGTCCGAACAACTCGGGTGCGATCACCATTCTTCAGGGCATCCTGGCCCAGTTCCCGGATCCGCCCCGGGTTCGGGTTGGACTCCGGGATTCGGATCAACCCCCGGTCAGGCTGACGGCGAATGGCAGGGAATGGGCCCGCCAGGCGCAGCTTCTGGACCGTCGTCCGGTGGCACCGTTCCAATGGTTCGAGACGCCATACCGGCTGGCTGACGACGCGGCATCGCCCGCCCCCTTCGTCGAGCATCCTGGGGTGGACTTCCTCCTCGCCTACTGGCTGGCGAAGGATGCGGGGCTCCTCGCGAGCGCTGCGCGAGCGGAGGAGTCGACGGTCCGGAGGACGGGGGCCGGCTCCGGAGCTGGGGAGAATGGGACGCCCGGTGGGAACGCGGTCCGGGGTCGGACTAATCCACCCGCGCGGACCGGTGGTCCGGCGCGGTGATCGCGCCGCAGGGGGCAGGCCCGGGGCTCAGGGCCTGGGGCTCGACTCAGGTTTCTCCGGGGCGTGGTTGGTACTCTCGCCGGTGTGGGTCACCCGATGCCGCGCACGGCGCTGTTCCCGTTCCCGTTCCTTGGCTTCGAAGACCGTCCGCTGCTCCGGCGTGAGGATCCCTGAGATGCGTTCGCGTTGACGCGACATCGAGGCGCCGATCTGCCGGTGGTGTTCTTGGTTGAGCGTGTCCAGCTCCTCCATGTGACGATCGATCAGCGGCCCGAGCTTCCCGACCTGTTCCGGGGAGAGGCCGAGTTCGGTGGTCATCTTGGTCTGGATCTTCTCCCGCATCTTCGACCGGTCGGGCCACCGTGCCACGGTGCGTCTGCCCCAGCTGTAGCCACCGACGGCACCGGCGGCTGAGCCGAGCACGAAGATGGCGACCAGATAGGTCAGGAGCTGTCGTGGGCTGATCCGGTTCATGGTGCGACGGCGACGTAGAGCGTTGCGTTGGCGGCGGCGTACTCATCCTCCTCGGGATCCGGACGGAGGTGGGACCAGGTGAGGGCCAAGGTGAGGGCCAGGGTGACCGCGGCGGCGGCCAGGCCAGTGCGGAGCCACAGCCCGATCCAGCCCGGACTCTCCGAGTGGCTGGACCGCCATGCGGCGAGGACCCGGGCCTCGGCAGGGAAGGGCAGGGTGGCCAGGCTGTCTTCCCTCGGGGCCCGGGAAGCCGCGCGGAGAAGGCGATCCAGAGGGGTGTTTCCGTCGTTCATGGGTGTTTCTCCTTCAGCAGTTGGTCCAGATGCTTCTTCATCTTCCGCCGGGCCCGGAAGGCCCGGACCTTCACCAGCGGGATGCTCCACCCGGTGACGTCACGGATCTCCTCGACGCTGCGGCCTTCCAGATGGAGCAGGGTGATAACGAGCCGATCCTCGGGTTTCAACCCCGAGAGCAGCTGCGAGGTGAGATCCCGGGCCGCGATCCCCTGCTGGGGATCGAGGTCCGAGGACTCGGTGGCGAGGTGGTCCAGGACCGCCACCTGTTCCTCCGAGAGATCGGCATGGCGGAGCTCAGGCCGGTTCCGTTCCTTGGCCAGGGCATGGCGGCAGGTGTTGACCGCGATGCGGGCAACCCAGTGCTCCAGCGGGACAACGCCCCGGAATTGATCGAGATGCGTGAACACCTTCGTGAGAACGGTTTGTACGAGATCCTCTTCGTCGGTCCGACGTGGCAGGTTGGCTCGGACGATCCGGGCCACCGCGGGGGTCAGACGCACGATCAGGGCACGCGCCGCAGCCTCGTCGCCCGCCCGGATCCGGGCGACGAGTTCCGTCACCGGCGTCTCCGAGTCGTCCATGCGTCTAGATCCTGCCGACACCCCATCAGACCCGCACGACCGTTTTTGGTTACGGATCGTTGAATGAATGACCCCCGGATTCTACCGGGTCGGCACCTTCGACGGGTCCCGGTAGAACTTCTCGAAGCTCCACTTGCCGGAGGGTGTCTTGGGTCCCATCAGGATGTTCGACCTCGCGTTCTCCACATGTCCGTCGCAGAAGGAGAGGGTTTCCCGCTTGAGGTGGCGGTACTGGAGGATGAAGAGGTCCTCGTAGGCGAACAGCATCGAGCCCCAGCCCTCCCCGGGATTCGACACGCCGCCGAACGCATAGGTGGCGTTCTGGTCGCGGATCTCGGTCAGGGAGATCACCCCGCTGGGGGTGGCGATGGTCTCGGGTCGGACCGAGAACCCCAGGGCCATCACGCCCGTCTGACGGGGATTCCGCTCGGCCTGCTGGCCGTTCTCGATGTTGGCGTTGGCCCAGTAATGGCGTCGGCCGAGTTTATGGCTGGCGCAGAGGAGCAGGTTCGTGATGCCGCCGAAGGGGACGACCTGTTCGTCCCACGTCACGTATCCCTTGGGGACCCGGGTGCTGGCCATGGAACCGCAGGGGAGGAAGGCGTTGTGGTCTCCGGCATACAGCAGGCAGGAGAGCATCAGCTGCCGGTTGTTGTTGAAGCACCGGGTCTTCTTGGCCTGTTCCTTGGCGTTGGCGAGGGCCGGAAGCAGGAGTCCCGCGAGGATCGCGATGATGGCGATCACCACCAGGAGCTCGATCAGGGTGAAGGCCTGGGTCTTCATGGGCCTCCCAAGAGGTCCATGACTCGGGTCGGAGCCTCGGTGCGACCCTCGGCACACGGTGAGCGCCGCGGTTGATCCGCCCTGTCCAGCATCGGGGACGGTGCCCGCGTCGGGATTCGATGTGGGAGGGCAGGGGTTCATGGGAGCGTCGTGAGTCCGATCCAACCCACAGGGTCGGTCAAGGCGGGACTTCCCCGTTTCCCGCTCCGTCGGGGTCTCTCCTTCCGGGTGAGGGGCGTGATGGCGGCACGTGCCACCGGTCCAGGGTCATCCCGCGATCTGTCTCCAGACCCGCAACACCTCGGTCATGCCCCAGGCCTGGGCGTCACAGCCCCGCTGGGTGTGGGGTGTGTCACCGTCGGTGATCTCGGGCAGGTGCCCCTCGCAGTTCCCCGCGAGCAGGGTGTCCACGCTGGCGAGGCAGGATCGTGCAGCGGCGCGGGCCCGGGGGTCCCCGGGGTTGGCGCGGATCAGGGCCTCGCAGAACCCGGGGAACGTCCAGGTCCACGCCGTCCCATTGTGGTAGGCGGGCTTGCGTCGGGTGTCCTCGTCACCCTCGTAGCGCGGCCAGTAGGGATGGTCTGGATCATTCAGCAGGCCCCCATGATGGGCATGGATCGGAAGGGGTGGAATGACCGGGAGCGGGGCGAGCGAGCGGAGGGCTCCGGGCACCACGAGCAGCCGGGCCACGGCATCGACGGTCCGACGCGCCCGGCGTGCCGCCGCCGGATGCTGGTCGATGCCGAGGGTGATCACGAGCAGGGTGTTGCTCCGCAGGGCGTTGCTCTGTGGGGCAGTCCGGGCCGGCTGTCCGGCCGGGGCCAGCAGGACGTCCGCATACCAGCCGCAGTCCTCCAGCCAGAAATAGCGGTGGAAGTTGTCCTCGGCCCGTTTCGCAAGATCCGACCACGACTCGCCGCGTCCGTCCCACGGCTCGGCCTTCAGCCGGGCGAGGTGGCGGAGCAGGCGGATCCAGAGGGCCTGGATCTCGACCGGGTAGCCTTCCCTCGGGGTGCCGGCCGGGTGGTTGGTATCCATCCAGGTGAAGTGCGAGGGACTCCAGACGAGGCCGGAGGCGGCATCGACCCGGATGCCGTTGGGGGTTCCAGCGAGATAGCCACAGGCGATCGACCGGAGCACCTGGGCAACGGTGCGCCCGGTGGCGTCGACCGGCGTCTCGTACAGCGGCACGGATCCCGGGACGGATGGATCCTCGGCCGCGTAGAGTTCCTCGCAGACGATCCCGAACCAGAGCGGGGCATCCGAGGTGTCGCGGTTCGACGCGTCCTCCCCGTGGATCGAGTTGGGCAGGGTTCCCTGCGATTCGAACCGGCCGAACGTGAGGAGGAGGTCCCGGATCTCACGGACCATGCCTGCAGCCAGCAGGCCCCGGGCGGCGATCAGCGAGTCGCGTCCCCAGTCGAGGAACCACGGATAGCCGGCGATCACGGAACGGGTGGCGTTGCGGCGGACGACATAGGCAGGCAGGGCTTGGACGAGCTGCCGGCCGAAGGTGTCGAGGGGATCCAATCCGGATCGGTCCAGTCCCGCCCTGATCGCCTCGACCCGTGCGGCGACGAAGCTGGCGATGCGATCGGGTTCGGGCAGGGACGGTTCGGCGGTGATGACGACATCGACCGAGCCCCCGAAGTCCAGGGGCATCTCGAACCAGCCCGGGCTGTAGGCGTCCCCGGCCCCGGTCTGCCCGCGGCTGGCCTCGATCGGATGCGGGATTCCCAGCGACCACTCGGGTTCCGGATGGAATCGTCCCTGGCCGGACCAGATCCGGAGCTGACGGTCCGGTGCGGGGGTGAACTCGAACCCATTGAGCGGGGCTGTTGGCGACGGATTCCTGGGATCCGGGGTGATCGTGGCCCGGCAATGGGTGCCGAAGTGGTGGCGCGACCCGTCGTTGCACTGCGTCTCCTGGTGGAAGCTCCGATCCTCGATGTCGGGACGGAGGATGACGGTCACGGGGATGCCTGGCTCGAGGGGCCGCCCGAGGCGGCTGTCGCGCTGGGGGTGTTCCGGACGCAGAAACCTCAGGACCACGGTGTTCTCGCGGTCCAGCAGGTCGGCGAGGAGATGGATCTCCACCGACCGGCCATCTCCTGCGTTGACGACGAACCGCCAGTGGGCCGGCGGTCCCGACTCGAGTTCCAGCATGGTCTCGAGGTTGAGCGGGGTGATGAACCCGTCGGCATTCACCCAGGCACGGAACCGCTTCACGAAGACATGCCGGTCGACCGGGACCTCCGGGTGGAGGTTCGCGGCGAGGACGCAGTCGTACTTGGATCGGACCGCGCCGAGATCAGCCCGGATCCGGCTCATGGCCCCGCGTCCGTTGGTGAGCAACACGACGGCATCCGGATCGTGCGGTGCGGAGAGCCGCGGGTACTGGGGTGAGGCGGGCAGGAAGCGGATCGGCGCCCGAAATGTCTTCCCGGGGCCGTCGTATCGCTCGAGCGTCACCGTTGCATTCCGGGTCGATTCGGTCTGACGCGGGGCGAAGCAGGCCACGAATCCCCCGCGCACGCGGACCGATGTGGCGGTTTCAAGCGGTGCGGAACCACCCCCTTCCAGACGGACCCGGAAGGGCACGGAATCCTGGACCAGGAGCCAGTGGTTGTCCGGGACGAGGGTGACCCGGTTGCGGTCCCGGGGTTCCCATCGGACGACCGGCCGGTAGCCCGGGCCCTCGACCCCGAGGGTCCGGGCCAGCATGCCTTCGGGATCCGTGTCGACCCCGTTGGCGATGTCTAGCCACAGGTCCCAGGTCGGTTCCGCCTTGAGGGCATCGAGTCCTCGGACACGTCCGGCCGCGGCAAGGGCCCAGTCTGCAAGCGCCCGGGCCAGGCGATAGGCCTCCCCGTGGAGCCCACGCGGCTGACGGGTGAGGGCCAGGCAGTGGGCGGCGCCGGCGCGGAGCGTGACCTCGAGCCGCCCCATCTTGCTGGTCTCCTCAAGCTGCCCGCGCACCTCGCGGTCCGGCTGGAGGAGGTCGAGGCAGGGGCCGCTGAACTCGGCCCAGACCTGCGGCGGCAGCCTCACAGACTGGGGCCGGGCGGGGTCGGTGTTGCAGAGGACCAGCACGGAATCCAGTCCCTGGGCCGAGTCCCGTCGGAGCGCGTAGACGGGTGAGCCGTCCGGGCTGAGGCGGGTGAGCCGGGCGCCGTCGAAGAAGCAGGGGTTGTCGGCGAGGAGACGGTTCAGCGTGGCGAGTTCTGCGACGAGGTTCGGTTCCGATCCCCAGGCGAGGCCCCGGGCGCTGTGGACGTTGACCTGTTCGGTGGCCGCCCATTCGACGCCGGAGGTGAACCCGAATCCCCCATTCACGCTGGTCAGTGCACAGAGCCGGTTGCGCAGGAGCGACCACCCGAGGTTGGGGGAGAGTGGGGTTCCCGCGGGGGACGTTGGGGCATCGGGCAGGGGCTGTGAGGCGAGACGGGAGTTGTCGTGGGTCTCGCTGTAGTGGATCAGCGTCCCGTTGCGGAACGAGGTCGAGAAGGCGTGGTCGAGGTAGCCGCCGACCCGGTCCCCGCCGTGGTTCTGGAACAGCTCGCTGTAGGCCCACTGCATGCCACCCTCACCGAGAAGCTCGGCCGTGGCCTCCCAGGATCCACCGAGTCCCTCGAGCAGGAAGACCGTCTCCGGGAACTCCTCCCGGACCCGGGCCGTGATGTACTGCCAGACCCGGGTCGGGATCTTGTACCCGGCATCACACCGGAATGCATCGACCCCGCGTCTGCACCAGGTGAGGAACGCCTCGGCGATGTGCTCCCACAGCGGCACGTGCCGCTGGTCGAGTTCCACGAGGTCCTCCCACACGACATCCCAGGCACCGGGGCACTCGAACTCCCCGGAGGCCTTCCGGACGAACCACTCAGGGTGTTCCTCCCAGAGCGCACTGCCCCATCCGGTGTGGTTGATGACCACGTCGAGCATGAGCCAGGCACCCCGGGCGTGGATGGCGTGGACGAGTTCAGCGAACTGCTCGAGGCCGGTTGTGCGACGGTCGAACTCCACCAGGGCGGGATCGATCGCGGTGAGGTGCTGGAGGGCGTAGGGGGAGCCGAAGCGTCCGAAGCGGGCGAAGGTGGTGGGGGTCGGATTGATCGGAAGCAGGTGCACGATGCGGCAGCCGAGGGTGTCGACGATGTGGGGCAGCTCGCGGATCAGGTCCCGGAGCGTGCCGCTGGGCGGGATGACCGCGTAGCCCTGAGCGTCGAGGTCCTTCAGGCGCGATTCCAACTCCGGGGCCTGAGTCGAGCGCCGTGCCTTGTTCGGGCCGAGCATCCGCGGGAAGGCGCAGTAGAGGGTGTTGGCGGTGCGGGTCCAGGAGGGGTGGACACTTACGGTGAGATCGGGTCCCTCGGGCCAGACCTGTCGGCCGGCCGGATCGATCGCGAAGGCCTTCGCCTTGAAGAAGCCGACCTCGGTGAGCGGCACCGTGAGGGTCCAGCGGCCCTCTCCGGTGGGTTCCATCGGGATGTCCCGCCATGAGGCGCCGGCGAGGGGCAGGCGCTCGAAGTGGGCGTGGATGATCTCCGCCCGGGACCGGGAGGCCCGTCCGAGATTGGTCCGGAGCCGGGCCGCATGACCCGGGGGCAGTCCCTCGAGGGTGATGGAGAGGAAATCCCCGGCATGGCGTACGAGACGCGTTCCGGGTTCCGGGGACATGTGGAGGTGGGCCATGGTGCAGACGGCGCAATGACCGTGGGGCGAAGTCCGGACTTCCTCAAGCGCCGCCGCTGTCGGGAGTCCACCTCTTCATTCCACTGCGGACCTGAGTCGTAAACGCTCTAGCTGGACCAGGATCTCCGGGGCCTCCTTGATCTCGGTCAGCGGTCGCAGATGGAGCAGGATGTACTCCCAGTCGAGCCGGGACCCCTGGCGGACGAGGATTCGTTCCAGATCCACCCAATCCTGTCCCCTCGCTGCGAACGCCTTGAATACGATGAGGTCTTCCGCTGAACAGGTGCGGAGTCTCAGTCCTCCCGGGTATTCGAACAGCGAGCTTCGGCGGGCCGCGGATTCCTCGAACGGCAATGCCCCGAGGGCGACGTCCAGTCCGACGCCGGATGTCGACCGGAGCAGCAGCACCCGGTGGCGGAGTGCGAAGTCCCTGGTGTTCGGGATTCGTCCCAGCGCTGCAGGGCGACGCCGCCGATGAAGCAGAAGAGCCAACCTCTTGATTCGCAGAACGCCTGCAAATCAGCAGCCGCCCTGAAGACGTCCGTCATGTTCTTGGCGCCATGTTCGCAAACAGCCGCTGTTGTTCCACCAGCCCAGAGTAGGGTTCTGGAGCGAACGGAATAGTGTGGTAGTCAGCCTCGCCGCACAGGAGGGCGATGGCAGACGATGAATCCAATTCTCGGAGCTCTTCGTTGCGGATCCGTTCCAGCAGCGGCCCGGTCTCCGCCCATTGCCCGACCCAACGGCGCGCCTCGAGCGCGATCTCTGGCTTTCCCTGGCTCTGGGATGTTTTCAGCTCCACGCGAGCAGGATAGGGGGGGGTTGGATTGGGCCAAGTGCTGATCTGGGCGTGATCCGGGCCTTGGGTGCTGTCCACCCGCATCCTCGTGGGATCTTCCCAGGCCTGGGGCTCCCGTGTTTCCTTCTCACCTGTGAATCCTCGATGGTCCCTGTCCCTGATCGTCCTCGTCGCGTTGGCTTGGCTGGGTGTCGTCGGGATGGGGTGCGTGGCATCGAGGACGGGCTCTGCGGCCAAGGAAACGTTCCCGTCCGGGAAATCCAAGAAGGGGCTCCAGGTCCAGATGGTGGAGGACGCCCTGGCCCTCGGCGTGGCCCATGCGGCGCTTAACCTCAATCTCGGCCAGGTCATCCATCCAGCGGGGGATTCCAACAGCCCCTCATGGACGTTCCATGGGAGGACGCTCCGATTCCACCGCGACTACCTCGAATCCATGGACGCTCAGATCCGCCCCCTCTCGGAGCAGGGCGTGGTGGTCTCCCTGATCCTGCTGAACTACGTCAGCGGCGACGCCGGGGTGCGTCGGATCCTCCAGCACCCGGACTACGACCCGGCCTGTCCCAACCACCTGTCGGCATTCCATCTGGATACCGAAGAAGGTCGGGTCTGGCTGCAGGGCACCCTGGAATTCCTGGCGGACCGGTGGTCGCGACGCGATGGCCCCCACGGTCGGGTGTGGAACTGGATCGTGGGGAACGAGGTGAACTCCCATTGGTTCTGGTCCAACCGCGGGAGGGTGACGATGGAGTCCTTCGTCGACGGCTACCTGCCCGTGGTCCGCCTGGTCCACGATGCCGTGAGGCGGTCCTCGCCGCGGGGTCGGGTCCATGTGTCGCTCGATCATCATTGGAACATCCGGTATGCGGGCGGTGGCGAGGGACAGACGTTTGCGGGGCGGCCGTTCCTGGACCGGTTCTCGGCCCGGGCCAGGGAGGGAGGGGATTTCGAATGGCATGTGGCCTACCACCCCTATCCGGAGAACCTGTTCGAACCCAGGAGCTGGCTGGACACGTCCGCCACGGACGACTGGCGGACCACCCCCCGGATCACCTTCAAGAATCTGGAGCAGCTGTTGGCCTATCTGGACCAGCCTTCCCTGCGGTTCGAGGGACGTCGGCGCCGGGTCATCCTGAGTGAGCAGGGGTTCCACACGCCGGAGGGACCCGATGGGGAACGGATCCAGGCCGAGGCCTATGCCTACGCGTGGAAACGGGTGGACCGGATGGAGGGGATCGACGCCTTCATCCTGCACCGGCACGTGGATCATCGGGACGAAGGGGGGCTGCGGCTGGGGCTCTGGACCCGCCGTCCGGACAGCGTCTCGACCCCGGATCGTCCCAAGTTGATCCATGAGGTCTTCCGGAAGGCGGGCGCTGGCACCGGTCTGGAGGTCGGGGGTCCGGCTGGGTCGCGCTGAGCAGATCGGTCCGTCGATCCGGGCTGGATCCTCCGAACCGGGTGCTTGACCGCATGCGGGCCCGTTCGCTTTAGTTTGCGGACGATGCTGCGTGCGATCTCAGTCGTAGTCCCTGTAGTAGGCGGCCTGGCCGCCGCGGGGGCTTGTCGTGCGTAGAGCAACAACGATCAAGAACCCACGGCTGGCGACGGCCGTGGGTTTTTTGTCATCCAAGACCCGACGCCGAGCCGGCCAGTTTCCAAAGGAACCATGAGCAAGAGAGCCGCCACCCCCGCCAACACCCCCGCCACGGCCGCACCCCACAAGGAGATCGGCCCCCTGATGTTCGGTCGCGACATCTTCGTCGAGGCCCTGGAACGGGCGGGCGTCGAGGTGATCTTCGCCTATCCGGGCGGGGCTAGCATGGAGATCCACCAGTCGCTGACGAAGTCGAAGATCCGGACGGTACTGCCCCGACACGAGCAGGGCGGGAGCTTCGCGGCGGAGGGCTATGCGCGGGCGACGGGCAAGGCCGGTGTCTGCATGGGGACCTCGGGTCCCGGCGCCACGAACCTGGTCACGGCCATCGCCGACGCGTTCATGGATTCCTGCCCGCTCGTCGCGATCACGGGACAGGTCACCCAGGCGATGATCGGCCGTGGGGCCTTCCAGGAGACGGACATGGTGGGTGTCACCCTGCCCATCGTGAAGCACAGCTACCTGATCACGGACATCAAGGACATCCCCCGCATCGTGGCGGAGGCGTTCTACATCGCGGAGTCCGGCCGGCCGGGCCCGGTGGTGATCGACTTCCCCAAGAACATCCAGCAGCAGAAGGCCCAGCCCGTCTGGCCGACCCTGGACGAGGTGAAGGCGGGCCTGCGGACCTACAATCCCTGTGTCCGGGCCGACGAATTGGCGCTGAACGAGATCATCGGACTGATCGAGAAGGCTGAACGTCCTGTCCTCTACGTGGGTGGTGGCATCATCACGGCCGAGGCCGCGCCGGCTCTGAAGCGGTT
>JBDLQQ010000272.1:0-3719 GCA_039800465.1 Verrucomicrobiota bacterium | reverse complement strand
CCGATCCCGGACAGCCTTTCCGATCGCCACGCGCAATCCGACTGCAAGCGGGTTCGCCATCCCGGGATCAAGCCCCCCCTCGGAAACCGACTGTCGAACGGAGCGGAGGTCCTCCACCAATCCGTCCAAGACGCTTCCGGATGCCGCGAGCCTGACATTTGCCGACGCCAAGGCCGCAGCTGCAGCCCGCTCCTGCGAGGTGCGGATCTCAAGCACCCTGTCGAGACTGAATCTGAACCGACTCATCGCTGAGGCGTCGCAGCACGAAGCGAGCCAAGGCCTGGATGACGCCCCGGACCGCTCGAACCCTTGGGCGGCGGCGGCGGCGCTGGACGCAGGACCTCCCCGAGCTGGTTCCACAACCCGGTCTCATCCGGGGATTCCCGGTGCCCCTGCCTCAGGAACGACTCCAGCCGGGGCAGCACCTGAACCGCCCGATCCAGCTTGGGGTTCGTTCCGGATACATACGCTCCAATGCTGATGAGATCCTGATTCTGCCGGTAGACCGACAGAAGATCCCGAGCCTCGGCCTGCAGGGCAATCTGCCCCTCGTCGAGGATTCCCCGGTTGAGACGGCTGATGCTCCCAAGCACCTCGATGGCCGGCCAATGGTTGCGGTCTGCGAGCTCCCGGGAGAGAACGATGTGGCCGTCCAGAATCGACCGGGTTGCATCCGCAATCGGCTCGTTCATGTCGTCTCCTTCCACGAGAACCGTGAAGATCCCGGTGATCGATCCCCGATCCGAGTTTCCGGCGCGTTCCAGGAGTCGTGGCAGCATGGCGAACACGGACGGCGTGTATCCGCGAGCCGTGGGGGGCTCCCCGACGGCGAGTCCCACCTCCCGTTGGGCCATCGCAAAGCGGGTCACCGAATCCATCATCAGGAGCACCCTGCGCCCCTCGTCCCGGAGCTGCTCCGCGAGGCCGAGGGCCATGTGGGCCGCCTTGATGCGGACCAGGGCAGGCTGGTCTGCGGTGGCAACCACGACGATGGATTTCGCGCGACCTTCCTGATCGAGATCACCCTCCAGGAACTCACGGACCTCACGACCGCGTTCTCCGATGAGGGCCACGACATTCACATCAGCGCTCGACCGACGAGCGATCATGCCGAGCAATGTCGATTTTCCGACACCGCTTCCCGCGAAGATCCCAACCCGTTGCCCTTGGCCTAGGGGGACGAATGCATCGATGGCACGGACCCCGGTGGTCAGGCGGTGCTGGATCCGGGCCCGTCGGAGAGGATTCGGGATGCCGGTCTCGGCGCCGTCGCTCGCCCGCATCTCCACGGCACCCCCTTCATCGAGGGGTTTCCCGAGCGCGTCAATGACCCGGCCCGTCAAGCGTCTGGCCACGGGGACATGACGGCGCTGAACCGAGACCCGCACCTCGTCGCCCGGGGCAAGACCCTCGACACCATCCAGGGGCATGAGCACCAAACGCTGGTCGTTGAATCCGACCACCTCGACCGGGATCTCCCGTCCGCTGGAGCCCCGGATCACGCAGAGCTCCCCGAGGGAAGCGCGCGGACCTTGGGATTCAATGATGGAACCCGCCACGCGGGTCACAGCGCCTACCTGGGTGGTGAGCCGAGCCTCCCGGAGCCGGGCCTGAGCAGCCCGGATGAACCGCAGGGGCTCAGGTGCCTCTGGGACGAGATCGAACATCAGGCCACTTCCAAGGCCTTGCGGAAGCTCTCGACCCGCGAGGATCGGAGCCCGTCAATCATGCCTGATTCCGTCTCGACGATACATCCTCCACGATCGACAGACGGATGAGACTCCAGGCGGATTCCACGCTCGATGCAGTACGAACGAGATGCGCTGCCCGACGCCGACTCGAGCAGTTGCAGGTCCTGGGGGTGGAGAAGGACCCTCACGACGGGGACCGACAGCGCAGAACCCAGGGTCTCTCGGAGGCTTGCCTCGATGGAGTCAACTGTGACCGGAAGTCCCCCAACGATCTTGGAGACGGCCTCGACGGTGAGCTGGAGAAGCCCCTTCTCCAACTGACCCAGGTGATCGTTGACCCTTTCGGAGACGGCCTGGGACATCCGCTCGAGGAGAAGTTCGACTTCTTCGCGATGCCGCTGCTCGAGCTCCTGCCGAACGCGGGTGACCCGTTCCTCACAGGCGGTCGTTGCCGCGGCGAGGCCACGCTTATAGGCCTCGTGCTCGATCCGACGTTTCTGGTCTTCGAAGTCCACCGGAGGTGCATGACGCTCCTCGCGGTGGGTTCCAAACACGGAGAGCCGGATGTCCCGCAACAGGGGGTGTTCTTTGAGTATGGGTGCGGTCATGTTCATGTGAGGCTGCTTTCAGGAGGCATCCAGGGAGATTTCGCCTTCGCTCTCGAGACGCCGGACGACATCAACGATGCCTTCCTGGGCTTGCTCGATCTCTCGGAGGTTGACCTTCCCAAGGTTGGAAATCTCATCCCCCACGGTCTCTGCAGCGCGCTTCGAGAGAGCACCAAGGAGGGCTTGTCGGAGGTTCTCGTTCGCAGCGCTGAGGGCGATCGCGAGTCGGGCTGCATCAACCTCCCGCAGGATTTTCTGCAGGGATTTCAGATCGAGCGTCGCAAGGTCGTCGAACGTGAACATCTTCATCCGGATCGACCGGACAAGGTCGGGAACCCGTTCATCGAGCTTGTTCAGAATTCCCTGCCTCAGGGTCTTGTCCATCGCGTTCAACGTCGCGGCGGCCGACTTGATGCCACCGGTCTGATTCAACGCCTTGGTCACCTTCCGTCCTACCTTTCTCGAGAGAACTTCACCAACGGTCTCAACCACCTCGATGGGCGTGGAAGCCAGGGTGGCGAGGCGCTCGATGACCTGCTCCTGTAGAGATTCAGGTAGGTTTTTCAGGACCTCGGAGCCCTTCTGTGCCGTGAGGTAGCTCACGACCAGGGCAACGGTCTGCGGCTGCTCGTCCTTGAGGAGGTTGCAGATCGAGGTGGCATCCAGATCGATGATCTGCTGCATGGCGGCCACGGAGGTCCGACGTGTCCCCACACGGCCGACGATCTCGGCCGCCTTGAAGAGCCCCACCGACTTCTCGAGGACGACGCGGGTATATTCGACCGAGCCACCCACGCTGGAGTTGGCTTGCATCGCCATCTCGGTGAACTCCTTCAGCACCTGCGTCTGCTGTTCGACGGTCAGTAGCGGGAGATTGACCAGCTCCGAAGACACAAGCTCGCGCTCGTTGTCGTCCAGACTCTTGATCAGGATGCTCGCGCTCTCCTCGCCCAGGAGCACGAGCAGTGCGGCGATCTTCTGGGAGGGAGAGAGCTTCATGACGGCGTGCAGGTCATTGGGGCGACAGTCAGGAGGATGGGACGGATCATTCCTTCTCAGGTTCGCTCACCAGCCAGGCCCTCGCGGCCTGAACCATCTTCTGAGGGTTGTCCCGGATGAGATCCTTCAAGACCTCGAGGGTGACGCGCTCGGGCCGTTGTTTGCTCAGGCCGAAGTCCATCTTCATCTTTTTCTTCTTCTCCTGGGCCTCCTGATCGTCCTCCGCCTCCTCATCCCCGGAGCCTTCACCAGCCGGGGCCGTTCCTCCGCCGCCCACCGCCGACATGGGAACCACTGCACCCTGGGCACCGGCCACCATCATCTGCGGACTGCCGATGAGCTGACCGACCGGGACTCCGGCGGCGAGAAGCTCCTCGGAACCCCGTCGGAGCATCCGCCACAAGACGAAGAGGATCAGTCC
>JBDLQQ010000271.1:0-8348 GCA_039800465.1 Verrucomicrobiota bacterium | reverse complement strand
AGGCGAGCGTCTTGCCGTCGTCCTTCACACTGCCGAACTCGCCGTAGGGCATCGGGAGCTTCTCCGGCAGCCCACCCTCCACGTCGACCTGATAGAGCTGGTTGAACCGGTCCTTGTAGCTCGTCATCGACGTGGCGAAGAGCAGCCGCTTGCCGTCCGGGAACCAATCAACGAGACGGTCGGGCGAACCGTGGTGGGTGATGCGACGCGGGACGCCCCCGGCGGTGGGCATCACGTAGAGGTCCAGGTTGCCGTCGTAGTTCCCGGAGAAGGCGATCTGGGTCCCGTCGGGCGAGAAGCGGGGCATCGTTTCCTCACCGCGGGGGGAACTAAGTCGGGTCGCCACGCCGCCCTCCTTGGGGACGACCCAGATGTCGCCGGCGTAGACGAAGGCGATCTGGGTGGCCGAGACATCCGGATACCGCATGAGCCGGGCATCGATGGACCGGGGCGCGTCCTGGGCCAATCCCTGAAATCCACCGAGCAGAAGACCAAGCCACACCGCATGAAACAAACGCATGCGCTCGAGCCTGCCCAAAGCCCTCACTCTCCGCCAAATCCAATCCCGTCCACTTGCCCCGCCCCCCATCCCAAGACATTGTGGCCCCCAGAGAGCCGCACCCGCGGACCTGAATACCATGGCCAAGATCACCATCCTTCCCGCCAACGTCTCCGCCGAGGTCCCCGATGGGGAGAACCTGATCGAGGCGGGGGAAGCTGCCGGCGTTGAGATGGAAGCCGGGTGCTTCAACTGCTCCTGTGGCACCTGCGTCGCGGAGGTCGTGAAGGGCATGGAGAACCTGAACCCGCCCTCGCCTGACGAGCTCGACGTCCTCGACCAGTGGAACAAGGACCCGGAGAAGTTCCGTCTGACCTGCTGCAACCGCATCCTCCACGGCGAGGTGGTGCTCAAGGCCGGACACTGATCGCAGCATCACCTCCCGCCCTGTCGCTCTCCCCGGGTTGCTGGACTCCCCCGGAGCCGGTCCTGCACCGGAGAGCGTGCGTCCTGGACCGGATCCCGATTGCACCTGGGTCCTGGTTCCTGTGGAACCCTATGGACAGAGCCCGGCGGAGCCCGATGGGATTGGTACGGACGGGGTCCCTGCGTCTCACCGCGTGAGGCGCAGGAAACGCTGCTCCTCCAGGGGAGGGATCAGGATGTAGCGCTGGTCCCCCTGGGTCTGGACCGGGGCCGACACCGGCGCCCAGTCCGTTGACTCCAACGTCGGCGCGACCTCGATCTCATAACCTGTGAACGCGGCAGGCCAGCTCACCCGGAGCCCCTCCGGTCCCGACTCGACCGCGAGGGTCGGGACGACCTCTGGTCCAGTACCTGGGGTCAGGAGGGCGTCCAGGCGGAGGTTGAAGCTGAGGTCGGAACTCGACGGGCTGCTCTGGTGGAGCTCGACCGCCAACACGTTGCGTCCCTTCAGGAACTGGCTGCCCGCCAGCTCGGTCTCGTAATAGGTCGACTCGTCCTCACCCCCGACCGCGGACGAGGCGGGGGTCGAGTAGGTCACGGTGCCGGACGGCATGTTGCTGCGGAAGACCTCCTTGCCGTTGAGGTACACGACCGCGCCGTCGTCCCGCATGAGCCCCAGGGTGGTCGTCAGCATCCGCGCGGGATCCTCGACCACGAACTCCCCGCGGAAATAGGTCGTGATCCGCTTGTTGGCGGGGTCCGGACCGTAGTCGAGCTTCGTCACGACATCGTCATCTCCATAGCCCAGCTGGGCCGCCCCCCGCTTCCAATCAGTGTGGTCGAATGCCGCCGCCCGCCAGCCCGTGCCCAGGTCGGTCCCGACATCGGAGTACCACCACACTGCCCCCGCAGGCACCAGCGTGACCGTCTCGAGATCCCCGCGGAACGCCCCGATGAAGTCATGACCCTGGACGTTGCCCGTGAGGTTGATCGGGTTGGCGAACCCCGACTGGGTGAAGAACAGCCCCTCCCCGAGCGCCTTGAGGGTGTACGCGCCGCGGGCGAGTCCCGTCAGGACGAAGGTCCCGTCCGACCCGGTCTGGGTCATGCGGGTGTTCGAGGTGTAGACCCGGACCCCATCCAGCGGCTCGCCCGACCGGGTCACCCTGCCACTGATGCGGAAGGTCGACGGGCTCCCGACCCGGACCACGACGTAGTCGCTGGTCTCGCCGCCCTTCATGTCGGACACCACGCAGCGGACCACGTAGTCGCCCGAGGTGCTCCACCTGTAGCTGACCTCCGGGGCGTTCGGGCCGAAGTAGCCACCCCCGAAATCCCAGCCGTAGGCCAGCGTGTCCCCATCGGCGTCCGACGCCTCGGCCCGGAAGACGACGGGGGTGTTCAGGGCGACGGTGAGGACCGAGGCGGTGACCTCGACGACGGGCTTCCGGTTCCCGGGGAACTGGCCGCGGTTGAAGACGACATCGATCGAGGGCGGTTCGGTGTCGAACCGTTCGACCGGGGTCACATAGAGGCCGATCGCCGGGTCCGAGAAGGTGCGTCCGATGACGAGTGGGGAGTCGTTTTTTCCGTCGGCCGAACCCGGGGTGGTGTCGATGAGCTGACTCTGCCGGGAGCTGTCCGACCGGGCCCTTCGGATGCCGATGCCATTGGAGAGCCACCGGTAGTCGGCGAAACGCGCCCGGTACTCGAACCAGTAGTTGGTCTTGGGATCCCGGACCGCCTTGAGGGCCATGATCGGTGCGGCGTTGGTGAAGTCGTGCGCGTACAACCGATATGTGCCGTTGACCGAAAGGGTCTTCACCTCGGTGGACCGCATCCAGTTGAGGGAGGTCTTGTTCCGGACGTTGAACTGCCGACGTCCCGCCGAGGCATTGCCCATCGTGTCGAACGAGTCCCCGTACTCCACGTCGGTCCCCTTGGAACCGATCATCGTCTCGCCGGCCGTGTCCCAGAAGTTCGCGTGGTTGAGCCCGTAGTTGTGGCCCAGCTCATGGCAGAACACCCCGGCGGCATCATCGAAGGAGTTCTGGACCCAGGACCCGGGTCCACCGACATAGCCCAGACCAGCCCAGCCGTAGCCCGGGACGCTGCCGAAGCAGATGACGTCGAAGTCGTAGTTCGTCAGGACGAATCCCGCCGCCTTCGCCGCCGCCCGGGCCTCCTCGCGCAGCTTCGAGGCATCGAGGGTCCCATACTCCGTGGTGGTCCGGGGCAGACGCAGCGTCGGGGTCAACGCCGAGCCCTCCCCCAGCAGACGGCATCCCGCACGGCCGTACGAACAGGTCCGGAAGAAGGTGTCGATCGACCGGATGATGTTGGTCCCCTTCACGTCGGTGAACGGCGCACCCGCCTTGTCGGGGAAATCCACGCGGATGAGGATCAGGCGTTTGATGCCCTCGGTGTAGGCCGAGGCAGGTCGGACGATCCCGTCGCTGCCGACCGTGGTGCCATCGCTATTCGATTCCTGGAGGATGAGGGACTCGTTGACCGACTCCGCATGGGTGTCGGAGCACAGGGCCAACCGCCGGGATCCGCCGGTCTCAAGCACCACCGGGGTGCCCTGCGACGACGCCGACCATCCCGCCACACCACAGACCGGATCCCGGTCGAGCTCGTATTCCGCCTCCACCGCCTCCAGGACCCGCGCCGGATTCTCGTCGAGGGCGAGCTCGTCATCCACGGCGATCCCCAGGACGGCGACGTCCTGCCGGGTGGGTTCCTCGAGGCGACGTCCAAAGACGTTGGCCCGGAAGATCCGGCCCTCGACCGTCGCCGTCCGCCACGAGGCAGGCGGTGGGTTGGTGGCACCGGTGGCTGGCAGCGCCGCGAGGAGCGCCAGCTGGCCGCGGCCATCGACCCGCTCCTCCAACCGTTCCACGACGGCCTCCGGAAGAAGGCTTCGAACCCCCACCGGCACCGCCTGGTCGAGGGCGAGGGCCGGATCGGTCTGGATGAGTTCCCTCAGCTCCAGACGACGCACCCCGGCGAGGTCGAGCCCCTCCTGTTCCAGGGCCACGCGTCCCGGGGCATCGGCCACCCGGTAGCGTTCGGTCCAGTCATGGAACTGGGCGAAGGCAGGCGATGGGAATCGACGGCCCCAGAGCCGATCGGCCGGCAGGCGCAGTCGACCAGGACCGGACCGGTCGGACACGACGGCCGCCCCCACGGAGGACCGGACCTCCGGACGGTCCGGAGAGGGCGATGACCCCAGACAGTTCGCGAGGAACACGGCGGTGAGCGACAGCACCGAGGATAGGACTCTCATGCGTTGGGAAGGACGAAGACACTGGAACCCTTCCCGAGGAGTCGATCCCGGGCAACCCCCGGCTCGCGGCCCCCGGGCCGCGGCAGCTGATGTCCACGTCAGCCTCCTCCCGATCCCGGTGCCTCGGCGGCGAGGTCCACGCCGGGCCTCATGGGGTTGCGCTCCCACGCCCCCGATCCAGAGTCGAGGCGTGCCTTCCCGCACTTCGCCCCATCTCAAAGCTCCTCCGCCCCATCCCCCACAGCCTCCGGAGGTTCTGGTCATCGGGGCTGGGCTGGCCGGCCTGGTGGCCGCCGGCGAACTGCAGAAGGCCGGGCTCACCGTGCGGGTGGTGGACAAGGGCCGCGGCGTCGGAGGACGCCTCGCCACCCGACGGATCGGTGACGCGATCTTCGACCATGGGTCGCCCTGCCTCGACCTCGAAGGAGGCCGGCTGCCGGATCGCTGGTGGCGGGAACGGCTCGGCCCCACGCGGGTCGAGTGGGGGCCGACCCAGGAAATCCCCGGAGCAACGGTCCCGTGCCGATGGCGGGGTGCGCCCAGCATGTCCGCCGTGGCCAAGCATCTCGCCCTCGGTCTGGATGTCGTGCTGGGGACGACGCTGACCTCCCTGCGAGCGGAAGGATCGCGCTGGATCGCATCCACGACCGATGGCACCGGGTTCGAAGCCGGGGCCGTGGTCCTCACCCCACCGGTCCCGCAATCGCTTTCGCTCCTGGATGCCGGGGGCGTGGACCTGCCGCCCCAGCTCCGTGCGCGCCTCGCCGCCATCGAGTACGACCGATGTCTCACGGTGATGGCTGTCCTGGAGGGACCTTCGTGCGTCCCGCCGCCCGGTGGGCTCGCACTGGCCTCGGGACCGCTGGCATGGATCTCGGACAATCAGGCGAAAGGCATCTCGCCGGTGCCGTCGGTGACCCTCCATGCCACGGCGAGGTTCAGCCTCGAGAACTGGGATCGCGACCGCATGGAGACGGGGCGCCTCCTGGTCGGGGCCGCCTCGGAATGGATCGGCTCCTCCGTCCGGGACCTGCAGGTCCACGGCTGGAGGTACAGCCGACCGAGGATTCTCGACGAGGAACCCTGCGTGGTGGCGGGCCTACAACCACCCCTCGTGCTGGCGGGTGACGCCTACGGTCCCGGTGGGATCGAGGGAGCGGCCTTGTCCGGGTTGGCGGCGGCACGGGCGATCCTCCTGAAGGACCCCGCAGGGACGGGATTGGGATGACAGGGGTGGCCCGGACGACTGGCGGTTGCCACCCCGGGATCGACGCCCGGTCGACGGGCCTCACGGCATGCTCCCGTCGCTCGCACCGAGGGCCTCAGGCCGACGGAGGGAAGACCCACAGGGCCGGACGCCCGACGTTGCAGTGGACCGCGCGGCCGAGAAGGGTGAGCCCTGCCATGGAATAGTAGAGCTGGGAGCGGGCCAGATTCCCCAGGAGTGGTCCGCGGACAGGCGCACGGAGCGAGTCGATCCGTCGGGCCGCCGATGGAATCGGGTAGAAGATCGCCTCGACAAGCTCCCCATGACTTCCGTCCTCACCCGTGATGGTTGGGAATCTGCGGATCCAACCCGAGGGATCGAGACCCGCCGCCACGATGGCCTGGTCGGCGGCAAGGACCGTGGCACGCCCCAGGCTCGGCAACACGAGAAGTCCAAGGAAGCTCCAGAGCGTCATCCAGCAGGCCTGCCCCAGAAGGGCCGCGCCGGTCGGTCGCACCGCCAGACCGAGGGCCATCGCACCGATCTGACAACCCACCAGATTCCAGAGCAGCAGGACGCCGAGGGTCCTCAGGGGCAACCGCTGCTCCGCCTGCCACCGGCGGCGCGACACCTCCACCCGGAGGTCCGGCTCGGGCAGCCCCTGGCACCATGCCTTGGGCACGAGAATCCGGGCACGGGATCCGAATCCGACGAGTCCGCCCGTGAACGCGGGATCCACCACCGGGGTGACGAGTAGGCTTCCACCCCCCTCCTCGGCAACGGTCTGGAAACCCGCTCCGCTGATGGCGGCGTGGAGGGGGCGGCGGGCGAGCGCGAGGGCGATGATCGAGACGGCCAACCCGGTGCAGAACCCACCGGTCCAGCGGAGGCTCGCCACCGACACGACTCCGACTCCCGCCAGGACCATGGCATGGACCAAGGCGCCACGACCCCAGACCCGCAGGAACGCCCACGGGTTTGGGCGAATCCCGGGCACCAGGAGTCCGCCGCCGATGGCGTCGAAGACCGACTGCACGGCCACGGCCGCGGCACCGATGGCCACGCTCCACGCCCCGTCGAAGGACCGGCGCCCATCGACGAGGAAGGCAAGACCACCGATCGAGGTGAGCACCCAGAACCCCACATTGGTGATGCCCAGCCACAGCCGTCGCCGGGCCAGCTCGGCCTGCTCCGTCGTCATCGGGGTTCCCTCCAAGGCCCGAATCCGGACAACCCCAGACGCCTGACGATCCGCGACTCCCGACGGAGTCGCATTGCCCTCGGCACCTCAATCCATGCAGTTGAACCAGCCATCCAGGACCTTCTCCTCGACACCCCGAAACGCAACCTGCCCGACCCTTGAAGACGGGGCGGTTGAGTTGGGGACGCTTGGAAAAGCCCTGCTGGGAAAAGCCGGGCGTTGAGACTTGGGCCCGATCGGGCGATCTTCCGCGAATACCATGTGGCCTGAGTCCAGATCGACAGATTCCCGGCAGTCCCATCCCAGAGCGGGATCGGGACGGGCGCCGATTGTCCTTGGAATGAAGAGGGCGCCCGGAGTCGACGTCGGGACTCCTGCAATGCAGGCCCCTGCCCCAAATCGGAACGGCGACGCCCCTCCCCGGCGCCCCAGCGCCGTCCGTTGGGCCCCGATCATCGCCGCCGCCCTCTCCCTGGTCTCGACCTCCACCTGCGTCGCCACCAATTCCCCGGCCAATTCCACCAACTGGTGGGCCTTCGAATCCGTACATCCAACACCGGTCCCGACTCCGAACGGCGCCGTCCCGACAAACCCGATCGACGCCTTCGTCCGGGCACGCCTCGACGACCAGGGCCTCGCCATGAACCCCGAGGCGCGGCCGGCGGAGCTGGTCCGACGCCTCTGGTTCGACCTCGTCGGACTCCCGCCCACGCCCGAGGCGATCGCCCGGTTCGAGCGCAATCCCTCCCCCAGCGCGTGGGCCCGTGAGGTCGACGCCCTGCTGGCCAGTCCCCGCTATGGCGAACGCTGGGGACGCCACTGGCTCGATGTCGCCCGGTTCGCCCAGAGCAACGGCTACGAACGGGATGCCGAGAAGGCGCAGTCCTGGCGCTACCGCGACTACGTCATCCGCGCCTTCAACCAGGACACGCCCTACGACCGGTTCATCCGCGAACAACTGGCCGGCGATGAGATCGGGGACGAACTCCGGGAACCCGACGGGACGATCGGCCAGGCCTGGCAGGATGGCGTCATCGCCACCGGGTTCCTCCGGCTTGGGGTCCATGACGACGAACCGGACGACAAGCTGCAGGCGGAGTTCGATGAACTGGACGACATCGTGAGCACCAGCGGGGCAGCCTTCCTGGGGCTGACGGTCGGTTGCGCGCGGTGTCACGACCACAAGTTCGATCCCATCCCTCAGGAGGACTACTACTCCCTCCTGTCGGTGTTCCGTCCCCTGCGCACCATCGAGCCGCGCTCCCACGGACTCGACTCCCCGCTGTTCGCGCCGTTGGCAGGACCGGAGCAGGTCGCAGCGTGGCGGGCCGACCAGCAGCGACAGCAGGAGGCCCTCGAGGCCCAGAAGGCCGCGGCCACGGATGAGGCGACCCGGAAATCGCTGTCGGAACAGATCGCCACGATCCAGAAGCAGCTGCCTCCCTTCGAATGGGCCCTCGCTGCCCGCGAGCGGACCCAGGCGATCCCCACCGTCCAGGTGCTCGCCCGCGGAAATCCGCGCTCGCCCGGCACTCCCGTCAACCCGGGCACCCTCCGCGCCGCCGGGGGTGGTGCCCTGTCGGTCAACGCCCCCACCGCGACAGCTTCCTCGGCCCCACCCCCGACCTCCGGACGTCGCAGGGCGCTGGCTGACTGGATCGCCAACCCCTCCAATCCCCTCACCGCCCGGGTGATGGTCAACCGCGTGTGGCACCACCACTTCGGA